>JBJOQA010000257.1:0-4394 GCA_046050225.1 Bacteroidota bacterium
TGTGGCGTTCAAATAAATTGTATTGCGGTTGCTCCATGGTAGGACCAATCAATCTGTATTTTTCTGCGATGCGATGGGCTTCCATAATTTCTACCCCGCTCCATTCGCTGGTTCCCCAGTACAAAATTTTACCTTGTTGCAGCAAATGATTCATTGCCCAAACGGTTTCTTCTATGGGTGTTTTTTTATCCGGTCGGTGGCAAAAAAACAAGTCCAAATAGTCTACGTTTAAGCGCACTAATGCTTCGTTGCAGGCTTCCATCAAATGTTTGCGACTATTGCCGGTTTGATTGGGTTTGTTTTCTTTTCCACGCCAACCAAAATAGGCTTTAGAAGAAACGATGTACGAGGTGCGATCCCATTTTTTCTTTTTAAACACACGCCCCATCATCTTTTCACTTTCGCCAAGCGCATAAACTTCGGCATTGTCGAAAAAATTAACGCCATTGTCGTAAGCAATGCTCATTAACTCTTCTGCGGTTTTATCATTGATTTGTTTGCTGAAACTTACCCAGCTTCCAAATGAAAGGGCACTTACTTGAAGGCCCGATTTACCTAAACGGCGATATTCCATAACAAATAATTTATACCCATGAAGGTACAGCAGTAATTTTCAATTGAAGTTGCAGAATTAGTAAAATTATTGTGCCGGATAAGAAGATTTAGGCACTTTTAAAATACCTACCGGTTTTACGATCATCCATTCTTTAAAATCTTGACGTGCGGTGAGTCCGATACCATCAATAATTTCGGTTTTGCGACGAATACGAACGGGCTTATCGGTAAAAAATTCTTCGCCCACTTTGTTACGATCCCAAAACAGTTCTTCGCAATATAGCGTATCGCCTAAAACATTAACGATGCGTACGCTATCGCGCAGCGTTATCTTACTTTGTCCGTCGTTATAACGCGCATATTTTGCATCTAAAACACTTTCAATACTATCTCTTAAATCGTAAAAATCTACGTGTACGGTTTTGGGAAATTCAATATAGGTAACCGAGTCTTGTACACGATACATTTGGGGTCCGGAAAGAATCGCTTTCTTTTTGCCTTGCACCGAATATTGCACCTTTACCTGGGTGGCAATATCTTTACCCAACCCTTTTTCAAGTGATTTTTTTACTGCTCCGGTGTCGTTTTCACAAGCGGCTAGGCAGCAAATGGCAGCCAACAGCATAAACATACCCATGCTATTAAAACGGCTGCTATACATGATGATTAATAGTATTTAGAACGATTAAACCACAAATCGCTGAGTGATAAACCTAGGCTGATGCGGAAGAAACTTTCTTTCAAACTTGCGTCTTTATTATTTCGAGATCCCATTTCAAAACCTACGTTTAGGTAAGAACTTTGAAATTGCTCGTAATAGCTACGACGTAATTTAAGTGGAAATGCAGCGCCAAATGTAACCGCAAATTCATTTAACACCACACCGGTGTTTACGTAATTGGGGCCATAGTAAAACCCTGCACGGTAACGTACATGGCTGAAGTATTTTTTAAGGGGTGTATTGGGCTTAGCGGGTAAGTATTCGGCACCTGCACGAATTCGCCAATTATCTACCACATTATCGGTCAAACCATTAAAACGATATTGACTCCATTGTGTTTTTTCGTAATCAACCCCAAACAACCAATTGTTGGAAGAGTCTTGATAAGTAAACCCTACCGACCAATGCGAAGGCAAGGTAATTGAGCCATCCGAATTTTTTTCATAAACACTATCAATACGAGAAACATCTCCTTCTGAGCTAGTGGTACTTGTTTGACGCAAGATGGTATTTGTTGCATTTAAGTTTTTCTTAAAAGTGCCATAACCTCCAATACGAAAAGTTGCCTTATTCGGCAAAATAAGTTCATATTGCAACCCTCCCGTAAATACCATTCCGCCAAAATTTGATTTGGTAGAGGAGGTAGATTCGTAATAATTCACGGTATCGTTTAAGAAAATAATTTGCGTGCTGTATTCCTTATTGCCAAAACGGTAGCCGGCATTAGCACCTAAGCTTAAACCTTTGTAACGGATACCCCAGCCAATATTGGCTTCGTTAAGCGCGCCGGATCCTTCGTAAAACGAAGCCATGGAGTCAATACCGGGTTGGCGTTCCACTTTAAATATTTTGTATCCAATACGCGAAACCGGACGTAAGCCAAAAGCAGCTCCCATAAAAAAGCCCTTTGCATTCGCTTTTTTCAATTTAATGGGTACACCCAATTGTACATAAGACATATATGGATTTGCATTGGTATACTTTCCGGTACCGGTGTTATTTTTAAGTGTACGTGTATCGATTTCGGACGCGATATCAAAAATGGTGCTTCTGCTAAAATTGCGTACATATTCGGGCGACAAATAACTCAAGTTGCCATAAGTAGCAGGATTTGAGAAATTTATGCTCAATTTATCAGAATAACCGGCAGTTATACCCCCCATTGCTCTGTTTACAATATTTTGGTTCGGTATCATATCACCGATACCATATCTTGAATACGGAGAATTATCTTGACCCTGCGCTGCAGAAGCAATAAAAACCGTTACTAAAACCAATCCAAACCATCTCATCATGTTAGCAGTTATTTGTTTCGCTGATTGCGTACAATCCCTTAAATAAAAAATTTGAGTCCGCAAATATCTTGTTTTTCAGCCGACGAGCAAAATGAGGTGTGCTTCCGCCGGTTAAAACAGCGTTAAAGTTGCCATATCTATGCTGATATTCTGTCAAAAAACCTTCAATTTCATACGTAATCCCTGCAATTACACCACTTTGTAAATTTGTTTTGGTATCATAGCCAATTATGGGAAAATTTCCTCTTAAAGCCACATCATCGGGCTCAACCATGGGTAATTTGGCCGTAAACTGATGCATCGACCGGTAACGCATATCCATACCCGGTGAAATTGCTCCACCCAAAAATTGATGGTATTGGTTTACAAAGTTGTAAGTAATGCAACTGCCCAAACAAACAATTAGGTTGTTTTTACCCGGAAAAAAATGAACGGCAGCGGCTACCAATGCCAAGCGATCGGCCCCAATTGTTTCGGGTTTACCAACCGGCGAATTAAAATTTACCTTAGTTAAATGCGATAAAAGATGAAATTGGGTATTACTAGCCAATAAACTTTCTATTTCGGGGTGATGATTAACCACTGAAGATAAAATACTCTTATCGGGGCGATATTGCTCAATAACCGCTTGAATAGTTGCCGGTTCTCCATCGGGCAATACCCATTGAAGCTGTAGTTGATCATGATGAAACACCGCTGCTTTTAACCGCGTATTTCCAAAATCTAAGCAAAGCGTAATATTCATAACTCTTTATTTAAGGCAGTTGAAATGTTACCCATCAAAAGCCTTTCAAGTTTTTAAAATGACCGTTTAATTGAATGCGCTCTTTGAGTGAATCCATATTTTTTAACATCGATAACACTTGTGTTAAATGCTGGCGCAGATATTCTTGCCGTTGTAATTCATTTAAAATCGTTAATAGTTCATATTCTTGCTCGGTTGACAACCCCGCATGATGCGCCAAATCGTAGCTCAATAGGGCTTCATCCGGTTTTGCCATTTTTTTATTTACCAGCAAATGCGCATGTAATTGCCGAACCAAGTTGAGTAACTTTATCCCCAAGAATGCATTGCCGATTAAATGGTTTTCGGGATAATGCACAATAGCACCGCCATACAATTTTTCAGGTAAATCTTGCACCGGATGTAAAATTCTAAATACTTTGTCGCCCTTTGTTTTAATATCCATTTCGCCATTTTCATAGCGCTTTGAAAGCTCCACAATTTCAACCAATGTACCCACTTCTTGCATTCCCTTTTCTGTGGCATGAATGATACCAAAGGCTTGTTTTTGTGCTAAACAATCATTGATTAATTGAATATATCGAGGTTCGAAGATATGCAGGTTCAGGGGCTCATCAGGAAACACAACCACATTTAGCGGAAACAGCGGAATAAAGTTGGTCATAACGCCAAAAAAGATTTTGTCGAAGATATGATTTTTGAAATGGATGCACCAGCTATAATAACTGAATTTGACTACTTAAAAGTTTGTAAAATACAAATTACCAACATCCCTTTGCAACCCATAGTACAAACAAGAACAACCCCTATCTTTGAGGTATGTGGGCGCGTTTATTAGAACAAATTCAAACAGGTGACATAAAATCCTTAGCAAGAGCCATCTCATTAATAGAAAATGAAGTGGAGGGCTATGAAGCGCTCTTGTTATCCCTGCCGCCACGTCATTGTCCCGTTATTGGTATTACCGGACCTCCCGGAGCGGGAAAGAGCACTTTGGTGGATGCGTTGATTGACCATGTTGTAAATGCCGGTAAAACAGTTGGTGTGCTATGCGTTGACCCTTCATCACCCTTCAATT
>JBJOQA010000258.1:0-3545 GCA_046050225.1 Bacteroidota bacterium
GAATTATTTCTGAGTAAATGAATTTATTTTTGATACCTAAACACCGTCTATTGAAACAGGTACTTATATCATGCTGGTTATTGTGGTTACCTGTATTCCTATTTTCCCAATCACCGGATTCAATCTTAAAGAAATTACCAGACAGTTTAATTGTAAAGGATTCAACTTTACGTGCAGATACAAGTTCAAAACAATCAAGCGATTCTGTTGCCCAAGCTCGGCCAAAAGACAGTATCCATGATTATATGGTTACTTTAGATCGGGTATTTGACAGCTCGTTATATTTCGATTCTATTCCTCCTGCAATTGCGATACCGATGCGTTTAAAATCGCATAGCTCGGATAATTTATTGTTTTATATATTATTCGTAATTACTGCCGCCCTCGCCTTTTTTCGCTTTTTTTATACGCGCTATTTTAACACACTCTTTCGTGTATTTTTCAATACAACCTTAAGGCAAAGTCAACTTACCGACCAGTTATTACAAGCTAAACTTGCATCACTACTTTTTAATACGCTCTTTGTAGTAGCAGGAGGTCTTTATACCTATTTGTTATTGGTATATTTTAAACTATTGAGCCCAACGCATTCCATCATTTTCAATTTAATGAGCTGTACTATAGGGTTAGCTGCAATTTATGCTGCCAAATACCTTACACTCAAGTTTACCGGTTGGATTACCCATCAGCAAGACGTTACCAATGATTATGTATTTATTATCTTTTTAATTAATAAAATCATGGGGATCTTACTCATCCCCTTTACCATTGTAATGGCTTTTTCAGAACCCATTATCCGGCAAGGTGCAGTATGGACTTCCCTATTATTAATTGGATTGATGTTTTTGATGCGCTTCTTCAGATCTTACGGATTACTGCAGCATCGCGTAAAAGTGAGTCGATTTCATTTCTTTTTATACATCATTGGGGTAGAAATTTTACCCATTTTACTCATCTATAAGACGCTGCTATTGATTTTGAGCAAAAATCTGTAAATTTGCGCGACAATTTGTTTGCCAACACAGATATCATTCCTTCAAATTAAATATGATCAGACGCCAAAATGGTTAAAAAAGTACTCATCACACAACCGAAACCTGAAGGAGACAAATCACCATATTTTGATCTGGCAAAGAAGCATAATATAGATTTGGTTTTTCATCCATTCATTATTGTTGAGGCAGTTGCTTCTAAAGAATTTAGAAAGCAAAAAATCGATATCCCCAATTTTACAGCCGTAATTTTTACCAGCAGAAATGCCATTGATCATTTTTTTCGCATTTGCGATGAAATGAAAATTACCATCTCTCAGGATACAAAATACTTCTGTATAACCGAGGCTGTAGCCTTGTATTTGCAAAAATTTATTTTGTATCGCAAGCGCAAGGTTTTTTATGGTGCAGATGGCAGTAACAAAAGCTTGTTTGATGTTATCAATAAGCATAAGGATAATGAAAAGTTCTTATATCCTTGCTCGCAAGCATTTGATAGTGAAATTACAAACTGGTTAAAAGCGCATAAATGCGAATTTGCCACACCTGTAATGTATAAAATCATTAGCAACGATGTAAAAGAGGTAATGAGCAAAAAATTTGATGTAGTTTGCTTTTTTACACCGGGTGGTGTACGTAGTTTATTGGAAAATTTTCCAACCTTTAAACAAGGAACTACCAAAATTGGTGCTTTTGGAGTAAACACTTTTAAAGCGGTAGAAGATGCCGGTTTGAAATTAGATATTAAAGCACCACAACCATTAGCACCCAGCATGGTAAGTGCATTAGATCAGTTTTTAGGCAGCCAAAAGAAAAAATAAAAATTTCTTTAACATAATAAAAAAGCCGCGAATGTAACAATCGCGGCTTTTTTTATAGATGTAGTTATCTACCAAGCGGTGCGACTTAATACCAATTGCTTTACATCAGCCATTGGTATACGTTCTTGTTGCATGGTATCGCGATAACGAATTGTTACCGTTTGATCCTCTTTCGTTTGATGATCAATGGTTACACAAAATGGGGTACCAACGGCATCCATTCTGCGATAGCGTTTACCAATTGCATCTTTTTCTTCGTAGAAGCACATGAAACTACCTTTGCAATCATTCATTAGTTCGCGTGCAATTTCCGGTAAGCCGTCTTTTTTTATCAAAGGAAGAATGGCCAATTTAGTAGGCGCTATTTTCTCAGGAATACGCAATACAACTCTGCTATCTTCAGTGCCATCTTCTTTTGTCCATTTCTCTTCCTGGTAGGATAGACTTAAAATCGTTAGGAACAAGCGATCCAGGCCAACAGAGGTTTCTACCACAAATGGTACATAATTACCAAATGCCTTTCCGTTTTCGTCTAAGTCGTTATCAAAATATTGAATTTTTTTCTTGCTATATTTTTGATGTTGACTTAAATCAAAATCTGTACGAGAGTGAATTCCTTCTAATTCTTTCCAACCAAATGGAAATTCAAATTCTATATCCAAAGCTGCATCTGCATAATGCGCCAATTTTACGTGATCATGAAAACGTAATTTTTCGGCAGGAATACCCAGGGTTTGATGCCATTGTTTGCGTGCTTCTTTCCAAAAGTTATACCATTCCTTTTGGGTGCCTGGACGAACAAAGAACTGCATTTCCATTTGTTCAAATTCGCGCATACGGAAGATGAATTGACGAGCCACAATTTCATTTCGAAATGCCTTACCGGTTTGGGCAATACCAAATGGAATTTTCATCCTTCCGGTTTTTTGCACATTCAAGAAGTTTACAAAAATACCTTGAGCCGTTTCGGGGCGCAGGTAAACTTTGTTATCTGTTTCATTGTCGGATGCCACTGCACCAAATTCGGTGCTGAACATTAGGTTGAACTGGCGAACTTCTGTCCAATTACAGGTTTTGCTAATAGAGCAGGTTATTTTATTCGAATCAATTAAATTCTTCAAACCGGTATAATCATCCTTACCAATCAATACCTCCATTTCGGCGAGTAATTCTTTAGATTGATCTTGAGGCAATGTTTCGGCAAAGGCTTCAATAAGATGGTCTACACGATATCTTTTCTTGCTATCCTTATTATCAATCATCGGATCGCTGAAATTATCAACGTGCCCGCTTGCTTTCCAAGTAGTTGGATGCATAAAAATTGCGGCATCAATACCCACAATATTTTCGTGCATTTGCGTCATGCTTCTCCACCAATAATCGCGGATATTCTTTTTAAGTTGGGCGCCGTTTTGACCGTAATCATACACGGCACTCAGGCCATCATAAATTTCACTAGAAGGGAAAATGTAGCCGTACTCCTTGCAATGAGCAATGAGTGTGGTAAATATATTCAAATCGTTTGCCATAGGCTGCAAAAGTACGCAATACATGGCTTAAAAAGGAAAAACCTTATTAGGAAAAATTACCTAATGCGTTAGAAAAATTGGCAAAAGGTTAAAAGTAAAAAGCCCTCCTTTATGGGGAGGGCTATTTAATATGGCTGATGTAGCTAAGATTAATAGCTCCACAGGTCTAATTCGTAGTTGAAGATCTTCTCCTTGATCTTTTC
>JBJOQA010000259.1:0-3705 GCA_046050225.1 Bacteroidota bacterium
CCGGTGCGCATACCGCGAGATGCTGAATCATTACAACATCCCCAAATTGCTAATTTATACCCCTGCGGTGAAGGAGCCGGTTATGCGGGCGGCATTGTAAGCGCAGCCATCGATGGCGAAAGAATTGCCAATCAAATTGGAATAGTGATTTAAAAAGCACAAAAAAAGCGCTCTGATGGAGCGCTTTTCAATTTTATATAATCTTTGATTATTTAAGGTTATGATACACTTTTTGTACATCATCATCTTGTTCTAACATATCCACCAGTTTAAACACATCATTAGATTGCTCTTCTGTTAATTCAACTGTAGTAGAAGGTATGCGCGTTAATTCGGCACTAATTACTTCAATTTGTTTTTCTTCCAAAGCCTTACTCATATTGCCAAACTCAGTGTAGGCGGTACGAATAATAATATTGCCTTCACTATCCTCTCCAATTTCTTCCAAACCAAAATCAATTAAATCTAATTCAAGTGTTTCAATATCTGCACCGGTGCTTTTTACTTTAAACTCCCCCATTCTGTTAAAGGTGAAAGCCACACTACCACTCGTTCCTAAGGCACCATGCCCTTTTGTGAAATGCATACGAACGTTAGCAACGGTACGGGTTGGGTTATCCGTGGCCGTTTCTACCATTACCGCTACACCATGTGGTGCATATCCTTCATAAACCAATTCTTCGTAATCTGTTTTATCCTTACCCATCGCTCGCTTAATCGCAGCTTCCACACGATCTTTAGGCATATTACATGCCTTAGCATTTAGGTAGCAACGACGTAAGGCCGGGTTATTTTCAGGATCTGGGCCGGCAGCTTTAACCGCAATTGCAATTTCCTTACCGATACGGGTAAAGTTTTTCGCCATTTTATCCCAACGGGCAAACATGGCACTTTTTCTTACTTCAAAAATTCTTCCCATGACAAATTAATATTAATCGGAATGACTCCAAATTTTGGACGGCAAAGGTATGAAAATTCTTCTTTGTAGAAATGTGTACGCTTTTCTATTCGGTATTATTCAAATTTTTCGAGCACAAAGTAGCTAAAACCAACCCTCTACTACTACAAAACTCTACATCCATGTAGTAGGTTTAATCGAAAATTATAGAAAGCAGTTCATAAACATTTAGACAAGGCATTTCGCAGCATCCTTGGCCTACTTTTGGCCTCACAAAAACGTTTTTATCTCAAAGTATTCCTATTTATAAAAAAGAATTATTAATAAAAAAAACATGAAACATTTAACATCCGTAACCATTTTCGTAGTCGCTGCCTGCTGTTGCCTTTGTGTAACGAGTTGTAAAAAGTCGAATGAATTTACCAACACCGCAGTTAACTCGGAAACAGCAACCAGTTTTAAAAAACTAACTGTAAGCGATAATTTTAATTGGAAAAACGACCGTATGGTCAACTTCTCAGTGCAACCATTGCAAATGAGCGAAGCAATTTACAGTACCGTGAGAGTAAAAGTTGATGGCAATCCAACTGCCATCTATTCATCACTGATTGCAATGAATGCAGCGCATACCGCCACGTTCAAAGTGCCGAGTCATGTTGAGGAAGTGACAATCAGCTTTGGCTCCATCGTTAAAATAGTGCCAATCGTTAATAACAGCTTATCCTTTAATTTTTATCCTGAAAACTAAAAGCCTACCAGCCATGAAATTATTTACCAAGCAAGCATTCATTTTCATTTTTCTCTTCGGCATTTTATTAGATATAAATGCACAATCAACATTACCTAACCTAGATGGAGAAAGCGGTGATATCCGCGAACAATCTGCTACCTGCTGGTCGTTTGCAGGCATTACCTACACCAAAACGAGTAACTTACTCATTAATGGGCGTTACACTTTGCAAAGTGCCATACCAACGAGCTTAGACCCGCAATCATGCTATTATAAATCTCCATGGGTTCGTTTGGATAACAAGTCGGTTAAAATGAAAATTAAATTTGATGTTGCAAATTCTGCAACTATCCGCAGAATCATTTTTCAATATATCCCTTTCAGTGCAACCGGTGTAAATAAGGAAGGAACGCCGATACGCGTAGATTCATTAAACTACAATGTATCCGCACAAAACCCACTATCCACCAATACCTATAATGCCGACTTTAACTTACCAAATGCTATTATTAATAACAACCAACCTTATAAAGTAATGGTAAGCTTTGTAGGAATAGGAGGTACAGCTCGTTTTTTGATGGATGAAATTAAAATTTCTGGTGTTTATGCAGCAAACCCTACCGATAACTGTTATCCAAGACAATTTAGCACCAACACTAGTGATGATGACGCCGATCAGGCCCGAAATGACGATGAAGATTATCCAGAAGATTATGTACGTGCGTACAACTCCTATTATCCATCCTCCAGTACTTATGGCACCCTAATGTTTGAAGATTTATGGCCCGCTGCCGGTGATTATGATTTCAATGATTTAGTGATGTCTTATCGCATACACAAGGTAACCAACACCAATAATAAGATTATTGAAATTAAGGCTACGTTTATTGTTAAAGCAATTGGTGCTACTTTTCAAAATGGATTTGGCATTCAATTAGACGGCATTGTACCTACTAGAATAACTGGGGTAACCGGTGCAAAAACAACTAATGCAACTTGGCTGAGTAAAGCCGCAAACGGCTTAGAAAACAATCAGCAATTTGCAAATGTAATTGTGTACGATAATGTAAATAATTATATGCGCAATCCGGGTTCTATAGGTATAAACACCTCTATTGGAGCAAGCTATGTAACACCCGATACCGTGGTGGTAACAATTAGTTTAAATCCCAACTTACAAGGTAGTGCTACCAGCGAAATTTCGGTAAACCCATACTTGATCATTAACCAAGATCGATCAAAGGAAATTCATTTAGTAAACTTTGTTCCTACTAGCAAAGCATCCAGAACTTTATTTGGCACTACTGATGATAAAAGCAATGTTGCTACCGGTGTTTATTATAAATCAAAAAGCAATCTACCTTGGGCATTAGACATTCCGGCAGAAGTACCCTATATGAGAGAGAAAATTGATTTTTTACAAGGCTACTTAAAGTTTGCAGACTGGGCTCAAAGTGAGGGTGCAAATTTCACCCAATGGTATTTGAATAAATCCGGATACCGAAACAACAGTTTCTTATATTAACTTTTTCTCTATTATAAAATCAAAGACCGACATGAAGTCGGTCTTTTTGCGTTGTACCGGCACTGTGGTAAATTTATTACAATAAAACCAACTATATATAAAATATAAATTTATCCGTAATCAAATGATTAACAAAGCCTATAAAATAAAATAACTGTACCTCTTAAAAAAATACACATCACACACAATAAAATTGAAATGTCTTCGTTAGCCCCTCGAGCCATAATTTCGTTTTGCAATTAATTACAGTTGTTATCTCAAAAAGATGCCAATTGCTAATCGCAAATAAATTATTGGCTTATTACCTTAGAAAATTACCCTATGAAGCCAATCGCAAAAAACCTTCTTTGCTTGCTAAGCATCAGTTTGTTTACATGGAGTTGCAAAAAAGATTTCCAAGAATCAATTACTACTCCGCCACCTACCCAAACAAAAATTACAGCTGCATTTAAAGATTTAAGAGTTAATCAAGATTTTAATTGGAAAACGCAAAAGCAGGTAACCTTGATGGTTACGCCGCTAGATATAGAAACAACCATCATCAATAGTCTG
>JBJOQA010000260.1:0-3697 GCA_046050225.1 Bacteroidota bacterium
TACGCCAATTCGAAAGAAAACCCAGCCCAATGAAACAACCAATAAAAATGCAATTGGTACGGTAATTAATAGCCAAAAGAAAGATCGAATAGACGGGATGACATAAAATCCTCCTAAGGCAACGGCCACTAGCATAAAATTAGTGCCCATGTTGTAATAGGTTAATTCAGCTTGATTATAAGCACCCATGGCATTACTGAAAATAAGCGCTATGGTATATCCCAACATCATTAGCACCAACCCAATGCGCGAAAATATTAATAGGCCAATGGTGAGAATAATACCGGTTGCAATATTTACTTGAAATAGTATTGCGCTCATCGACCTAAAAAATCCTGCAACTACAGCAGGGAATGGCCAATTTTCAATTTTTTGAACAATGCTTACCAAGCTATTGCCACCCAAGGCGTAGGCTTCATTAAACCAATAAATATGACGTTGGGTAACCCCAATGCCGGTGAAGCTTTTGGTGGCTAAGATAATAATCCAGGTACTAAAAATAAAGGCGAGTGATAGTGCCGGTAATCCGTGTTTATTTAGGCGCGCATTGAGCGTGATGGAAATAAAAAGGGTTACCAATGAACCAATAATCAACAAAAGATAATAGGCAAAGCCGGTTTCGAAATTGGTAGCATAGCCAAGGCCAAATAATACTACACTATAAGTGATTAGGCCATTCTTAATTTGTTCTCTGCCAAAACCAAGTGCATGTGCCGTTACCAAAGAAATTACCAAGCCCAATAAGGCCGTTAAACCTGCGATTGGGGTTATAAAAGATACTAGCAGAATTAAAATGGACAGCGTTCTGTTTTTTGAAAAAAACAACATGCCATAGCTGTTTAAAACCGCAGCACCCAGATAACGTAAAAATGATATTGTTTTTTGTAATTGCAAGCAATATGCTATTTAAAATAACTACCATCAAAGCAGCATCTTTGTTTTGATGGTAGTTAAGAACTTTGATCTATAATTCAAATGATTTTAAATGCGCCGGCATTTTTTCCATTTGTTCAATATATTCTAGTGTTTCTGCTTGACGGATTAAATGCGTTTGACCTTTATCGTCAATCATTACCACATTGGGTCGCATTTGAATAAACTGCATCCATTGCGTCATATTGTAGGCGCCAACGCGATGCACTACCACATGGTCTCCTCTGTTTAAAAGCGGCAAGTTAATGGTTTGTCGCACGATATCAATATTCATGCACAAAGGACCATATAAAACCATGTCTTCGGTATGATGGGTAAAATCTTGTGCCGGACTAATTTTATGCTCATACCAAAAGGAGGTGAACAATAAGTTTACACCAAAATCCATAATAGTTGCTCTGCGGCCATCACTCAGTCTTTTATTGGCAAGTACCGATCCCAAAAGATAACCCGCCTCGTCTATAAGCGCTCGGCCGGTTTCTAAAATAAGTAAGGGCAATTCTTCTTGTTTGAAACCAAAATTCAACAGCGCATTACTGATGGCTTCGGCAAATTGATCAATGCTTGGGATGGTGTCGCTTGCAGGTAAGTAGGCGCCACGTAAATCATTAGCTGTTGGAAATCCACCACCTAAATCTACATATTGAATAACAGTAGATAATTGTGTTTTGCAATTCCATGCCAAATCACAAAGTTTATTAACGGCAATTGCATAGGCTTGGGTAGAAAGCATGTACGTACCGATATGACAATGCAAACCGGTTAATCTTAACTTTCCTGAAGCTACAATTTTGGTAAGCGCACTCCAAGCGGTTCCGTTTTCGTAATTAAATCCAAAGCGATCCCAAATAGGGTAAATGCCGGTATCCATATTTACCCGAATGGCTACGCGTGGTTGGATGTTTAGCCGATCTGCTATGCTGATGAGTTGATACATTTCGTCGAAATGATCGATATGAATCAATGAATCGTTTTTGATGGCCAATTCTAATTCGGCGTCTGTTTTTTCGGGACCGTTGAAAATAATTTTATTGCCGGGTACGCCGTTACCTAACGCTTTTCGATACTCGAAACCGCTTACCACCTCACCCCAACTTCCTTCTTGATGAAATACATTGCAAACTGCATTGATGTAGTTTGTTTTGTAACTCCAGGCCATTTGCACTTTTGGATATCTGGTACTAAAACTGCGTAAAGTATTACGATAGGTTTGGCGAATGGTGCGTTCGCTTATAACAAAGAGTGGAGAACCATATTGTTCAATTAATGATTTAACGGCAACGCCGTCGATATGCTTAACCGGTTCAAATTCGGTACGGGTACCAAATTTATTCATGAGTCCGGCATTCATCTTTAAAATTAGCGGGCGTTCGTATGGTAATTTGCTCATAGTTTAGGTATGAAAATATTTAAGAATTGAGGATTAGCGGTTTTAGAGTTCTCCAAGTCCGCTTATTTGTTGAAATTCAGTTACGTCGGTTATATGGTCCCATGCATAGCGGATAAAAATTTTACCAACCGCATAACCTTCATAAGGTGGAACATCTTCGCCCATTGCCATGCGGGCTAGGGCTGCAGGTTGGTTTTGTCCGGCCCCTGCCGTTAAATAAATCCAAGCCGGAAAACGTGGATTAATTTCCATGATAAAGGGTTGTCCGCTTGCGGTTCGCATGATTTCTAGTTCGCACCCGCCTTTCCATTTGGTTGCTTGTACAAAGGTGCGCGCTAGTTCAAGCAGTGCTTCGTCTTCAAGCGTTATGCCTGCCCATGCTTTGCCCTTATCGGTGATATAAAGTTTGCGCATGGGTATGATGCTGGTTGCATTGCCTTTTCCATCACCCAAAACAGCGATATTAATTTCAGTTCCTGCAATAAATTGTTGCACAATAATTGGGAAACCCCATTTTGCCGATAATTTGTGAAAGGCTTTTTGTGCTTGTTCTAAGGTGTGTGCAACAATGGCATCATAAAATTTGCCTTTAACTACCAATGGATAACCTAATTGCTCGGCACAATGATACAGCTCATATTCTTGGTAAATGGTTCTGTCGGCCGGAACCTGCAAACCATATTTCAAACCAAATTGATAGAGGTTGATTTTATCTCTTGCATCAAACTGTTCTTGCGTAGGTAAGAAGGTATTGATACCCATTGATTTTAAGGTAGGGCTGATGCGAATGAAATTATACAGCTCTGCATCAAAGTTGGGGATGAGTACCTGTATATTTTCTTTAGCGTGTATATAATTTAAGCGATTCAACAATGCATCCGCACCGGCCGAAGGGTAAGGAATTTGATAGGTTTTATCTACCACATCGTGGAGATAAATGCCGGGTTCAAGGGTTTCGTACGAAAGTCCGATAATGCGAACCTTATCAGGAAAGCCATCACGCAGTGCACGAATAACAGCAACGCCGGGTCCGGGACTGTCGATAGCGTTCAAGCCTGTTACCGCTATTACAAGAGGTTGATTGGATGAAGACATGGCAAAAGATTAAAGTAAAATGAGGTATGGGCTTTAGCTTAAAAGATTGGCTTCGCGTAATTGCGCATGAAAATCATCCCAATCTTTTTCAAGCGTACTTGCATCTACGTCGTATTTTTCAACAATATGTTGCTTGATGGCCGATATGGGTTTGCCTGCTTTTAATTCGAGAATTATTTCGGCGGCCAAAGGGTTTGCTGAGAATGAATCTCCGGTGCTTGGATTAAATATAAATCCCGCGTCGCTGGTGGCAATATTTTTTTTGAGTTGCATAAGTTT
>JBJOQA010000261.1:0-7666 GCA_046050225.1 Bacteroidota bacterium
TAGAACCTTCTGTAAGTTATGTAAAGGGAACAAAATTTAGAACAACCCTTTCGTTTAGTCATCAACGTAAGCAAAACCAAATTGGCTATCAAGAGCTTTCAATCAATCAAATGATTTCGGCGGATATTAAATATAATGTTTTGTCGAGCAGTTCGGTGAATGCACGGGTTTCGATGAATCAAATTAAGTATACCTATTTAACCGGTGGGTCGGCAAATTCTACTGTGGGCTATTTTATGTTAGATGGGTTGTTGCCGGGCAAAAACTATCTGTGGAATATTGAATATACCAAGCGCCTGGCCGGTAATATTGAAATCAGTATTCAATATGAAGGACGTCAACCTGCCGAATCGCGGATGGTGCATATCGGAAGAGCTAGTGTGCGGGCAATTTTGTAACACTTATATTATTTCAAAAAATAGAAACAGCTTAGCGATCTTATTTCATTATCCATTCATGCAAAATTTGCTGTTTTGATTATTGGCTATACAGATTTAATATTAGTTATTCCTTCAAGCTTCGTTTATTGAAATAAATTAATTGGAACCATTTTTTCGATAAGCCACAAAAGTTAAAGTAATTCCAATAACAACCCGCTAAGGGTCAATAAAAAAGCTCCTATTGTGTAGGAGCTTTTTTATTATTATTTAAAGGCTAAATTAACCAAACAATCCACCTTTTCTAAAGGCCGTAATGCCTTCGCCAATTTTAAATCCATTTTGATAAACTTCAATTTTGTAGTTACCTACTTGGAAAGGCGTGTTTTGTTGCCAATCGAAACTAACCGTTTGGCGTTGACCTTGTGTATAATTAATTTGAACTTTTTGGGTGAATGATTTTTCATCACCTTCTCTGGTTTTGAAAATTCCTGAACCATATGCTTCAATTGCAATTGGCTTTCCATCCGGTCCGGTGATGCAAATAAATAAATCTTTAGGACCGGAAGGTGTAATACGGTTTTCATCTAAATTGAATGAAATACGTAATTTATCTACCTTTTTGGCTTTACTAGTTTCAGATTCTTTACCATTGCCTTTTTGATTGATACCGGCAATATTGAAACCGGAGGCATGTAAGGTAGAACCTACATCCAGTAAGTTTTCACGATCTTTAATTACCGATTTAGCAGAGTCGGTTGCACGCATATAGGCGTTACGCTGGTCGGTTACTGTTAGATTCTCTTGCGTTAACTGTGCGTTTTCGCCTTTAAGAATTTCAATTTGTTGTTTGTAATTATCAATATCATTATTTAAGGATGCAATCAACGATTTAGCTTCTGCCAATTCTTCATTGGTTGCATTTGCCTTTGCCAGAATGCTCGCAATTTTAGCTTTTTTTACGGCTATTTCTTGGTCTTTAGCCGTAATGATACTGTCTTTTTTTGCGTTATTACTTTTTAATAAATCGTAACGAATACTTGCTTCATCCAACAAACTTTTAAGGGTATCTTTTTCAGCAACAACACCGGCGTATTGCTTATCTTTTTGTTGAATGGTATCTTTTACTTTGCTTTTATCCCATATAATGTAGCCCCAAGTTCCCAATAGTAAAATCACCAAACCGATGGTTGAAAAAAAGCGCCAATCAGTTTTTGGGGGTTGCGGGGGCGCTGGCGGTGTACTCGCGGCGGTTGGAAAATTCTCGAATGCCATGTCTTTTGTTTTTTCTAAATTAAAGAATAGTAAAAATCGTTTATCAAATGTAATTCACTTTCAATCGAAAGGGAAATGTTTTCGCAGTTTTTTGAGGCAATATACCTGCAGTTTCCAAAATCATGCCAAACATCCTGCTAACTTTTGTTGAATTGATTAAGTTTACCAAAAAATACATGCTTCGAACCGTTTTACTTTTAATTGCTTCTAACATTTTTATGACCATTGCATGGTACGGACATTTAAGATTTAAAGAAGTGCCTTTATGGAAGGCTATCTTAGTAAGTTGGGGTATTGCCTTTATTGAATATTGTTTGATGGTACCTGCCAATAGATTCGGCTATTTGAAAGGGATAGACGCATTTCAACTAAAGATTATGCAGGAAGTAATTACGCTTTTTGTATTTACCATTTTTGCTGTTGTTGCATTAAAAGAACCCATTCAAACAAAGTATCTCATAAGTTTTGCATTCATGTTAGGCGCAGTTTATTTTGCGTTTAAAAATTAAAGGCATTGTAGGCGAATTTATTTTTTTGATATCTATCGCTTATCTGCGCTTTCCATCTATATTTTCATACATTTGACAGCCTTTAATTTAAAATTTAATCAATGAAATCAATTATTACGATGCTGTTGTTGGCCTTATCATTGGGTGCAACGGCTCAAATGACTAAAGACAGTTTAACCAAAGCAATGGCATTGGAGATTTGTAAAGAAATGGAAAAGAAAGACTTTAGCAAGGTTACTGCCGAAGACTTAGACACAGAAATTGGCTTGGCATTTATGCCTGTTTTTTCAAAATATGAAAAAGACTTGAAAGAAGTTTTTGAATTAACCGACATGACGGATCAAGATAAAATGCGTCAAATTGGACAAGAAGTTGGGCAAAAACTAGCGATGAATTGTCCTTCTTTTGTGAAGATAATTACCAACTTACAAAAAAGTAGCAAAGATGATAAAGTTGAAGAGATAAGAGAAGAAGTTAAAGCTCCGGTTGCTGAAGATTTAGCTTTGAGTGGTACTTTCTTGAAAATTTTACCGGGTGAAGTTTCATCCTTTCAGGTAAAAGCTGCAAATGGTAAAATTGAAAAAATTCTTTGGTTAGAATATTTTGAAGGCGCCTATTTATTAACAGATTCACCTGCAAAATTGATCAACAAAAAAGTAACTGTTAAATACGTTGAAAAAGAAATTTTTAGCGCAGTAAAGAAATCTTACAGCAAGGCAAAAGTTGCCGTTGGTATTGAACTTTCTGAATAATATTTCTAAAAGCATATTGGAAACGACCTTTTGTATACTACGAAAGGTCGTTTCTGTTTTTACTATATCTGCGCCATTTTTCAATTACGGCCAGCATATCTTCGGGAACATCGCTGTTGAATTGAATATATTCTTTGGTGGCCGGATGAATGAATCCTAGCTCGCGCGCATGAAGCGCATGCCTAGAACAAATGGCAAAACAATTATCTACAAATTGTTTGTACTTCGTAAATACGGTTCCCTTTACAATACGATCGCCACCATAAAAATCATCATTAAATAATGCATGACCGATATGTTGCATATGCACCCGAATTTGATGGGTACGCCCCGTCTCCAATCTACATTCTACCAAGGTTACGTAATTAAATCTTTCTAATACCGTGTAGTGTGTAATGGCATCCTTTCCGTGTTCTCCATCCGGATAAGTGGTAAATAATTTTCTAAATCGTTGATGGCGGCCAACATGCCCAGTAATGGTACCATTTTCTTCTTCAAAATCGCCCCATACTAAAGCGATATATCTCCGGTGAACCGTATGATTAAAAAATTGCTTCGCTAAATGAGTCATTGCCAAAGGTGTTTTCGCCAACACCAACAATCCGGTGGTATTTTTATCAATGCGATGCACCATGCCAAATCGATTGAGTCCTGATTCGGTGATATCCGGATTTTGTTGCAATAAATGATAAGCCACCCCATTGATTAAAGTACCATTGGGATTTCCGCTGCCGGGATGAACCACCATGCCGGCCGGCTTATTAATGACCAAAATATGTTCATCTTCAAATACAATATTTAAATCCATTTGCTGCGGCACTATTTCACTGCTTTCGGGATTTTTGTAATCAAAAACGTTTATTTTGTCAAAGGGGCGCACTTTGTAATTCGATTTAACGGTTTTATCATTCACCAAAACCCGCTCTTCATCAATGGCTTGCTGAATTTTATTTCGGGTGGCACCTTCAATGCGACTCATCAGAAATTTATCGATACGCAAGGCTTCTTGGCCTTTCGACACTTCGATCGCCATGCGTTCAAATAATTCCTCCGATTCAATAATTTCAATTTCTTCTTCCATAATTATATACCTCCCTTTTGGTTTAGTGGGGGATAGCTTAAACTCATTTAACTTTGCAAATTAAATCAAATGAATTGGAACAGCAGAAAGTAAAGTTTAGGGATTTAGGAAATATTGCCTATCAAGCGGCTTGGGATTTACAAGAATCCTTGCTGCAAGCCAATGTGCAAATGAAAATGGCCTACGCACAAGCTATAAGGGAAGGGGCATCACCTGACAATATTTCAATGCCTGAAACAAAGCATCATTTGCTGTTTTGCGAACATCCTCCTGTTTATACCTTAGGTAAAAGTGGCCATGAATCTAATATTTTGATTAGTGCATCCGCCATGGAAGAACAGGGCATCAGCTATTATAAAACGAATAGAGGCGGGGATATTACCTTTCATGGTCCGGGTCAAATTGTAGGTTATCCTATTTTTGATTTGGAGCGATTTTATACCGATATCAATCGTTATTTGAGAGAATTGGAAGAGGTGATTATTTATGCTTTAGCCGCATTTGGTATCAAGGGAGATCGTAGCAAAGGAGAAACCGGCGTATGGATTGATCCCGATCAACCCGGAAAAGAAAGAAAAATTTGTGCAATGGGCGTTAGATGCAGCAGATGGGTAACTATGCATGGTTTTGCGCTAAATGTAAATACCAATTTAGATTACTTTTCTAACATCATACCTTGTGGCATTGTAGATAAGAAAGTTACTTCCATTGCAGCCGAATTAGGCCAAACGGTGGATTTAGACGAGGTAAAAAGGCAACTTCAAAAAGGCTTTGAAAAAGTGTTTAACCTAAATTTAGTTGAAGAAATTTATTGAGTAAGTATTCTTCCCGGATCTCCTGCCGGAATACCATATTTGCCTTCTCTTGGAATATATAATTTATTTTTTTCAAGAAGAGTGCCTTTGTCGTACAATTTAAAAAAGAACCAGCCCGAATGCAAAAAATTAACCTTTTCAATAATTAAGTGCGATTCCGGTAATTTTATTTCAAATAAAAAATTGTCTTTGTCATCGTAAAAATGCACATGATAGCGATCTTTTCCCCCTTTGGGTAAGTCGATTATCACATTATTATCCTTTCCGGTAAATACCAATTT
Organism: Bacteroidota bacterium; assembly: GCA_046050225.1. GTDB lineage: Bacteria > Bacteroidota > Bacteroidia > Chitinophagales > Chitinophagaceae > Ferruginibacter. The sequence goes on from JBJOQA010000261.1 coordinate 5,091, forward strand.
ACTTGGTGTCCATAATTTGGGTGGCGGCGGCGGTGCAGGTTTAGGCGTGGTCGGTTTGCCATTATTGGGGTTGTTATTATTTCCTGTGTTTACATTTGGTAAAAGCTGAGTTTGGGCAAAAATCAAACTATCTTCAATTGCCTTGTTTACGATTACAATTGGCGAGGTTGTTACTTTTTTAATCGTGTCTAATACGGCAACTTTTGATTTTGTATAGATATATGATCCTCCGTTAAAGGCAACAAATACACGATAATACCATTTGCCCTCAGGCATTTTGGTGTCAACAAAACCATTGTCAGAATTATTAGGTTCTAATACCGAACCAATCGTGGTAAAATTTCTAATGCTGTCTGATGAACGTTGGATATTAATATTTGCAATTCGAGCACCGTAAGTATTACGCCAACTGATTATAGCCTTATTCCCTATTTTTTTTGCGGAGAAAGCCGGTAAAGTGTCTTGCGCAAATACTTGTTGGGTTTGAGTTCCCCAGAATAATAAAATAAGTAAAAGCGCTTTTTGCATGTATAAGGATATGTTATGCCGCTTTATTTTTGGCAGCGGATTGCTATCAATCGATAGATTTAAATCATTTTAACAACAAATATAAGTACTCAAATGCTGAATTAGAAAGTTAAGGTTTTTGAGGGCAAAGAATTATTTCCTTGTAATCCACCGGTATGAATGGCCGCAATTTTTGCGCCTGTTGGAAAATATCCCTCTTTTATTTGTTGAATTACGCCAAACAGCATTTTAGCGGTATAAACAAAATCGGTGGGAAGCTGATGCGCTTCATAAATTGCATTCATGAATTGTACTAATTCCGGCGTTTTTTTAGCATAACCCCCAAAATGAAATTGATCCCAAATTTGATATTTGTGGCTGATGGCCGATTCGGGTTGACCGGTTAACCAACTTAATCGATCGTGTATATCATCTAAGCCTTTTAAAACAGGAATGATAATGAGTTGTTGATGCGGTTTCAATCTTTGTAATAATCCGGCTGCAGTGGTGCCGGTTCCTGCTGCACAAATAATATGGGTAGCATTCGGTGGAATATGATCGTATATAAGTGCAGCACCTGTGGCGCCTACAGGATGATAGCCGCCTTCGGGCACTATAACCGAATCAGGGTATTGTAATTGTAATGCATACAACGAATCCTTTTCTTGTAATTGACGATAAGCTGTTCTGCTTAAAAATGCTAATTCCATTCCATCGGCTTTGCATTGCAATAAGGTGTGCGACCAATTGGCCGGTGCTTCACCCCGAACAAATGCTTTACTGCGAATATCGGCTTGCTTGCAAAAAAAAGCGGTAGCCGCCAAATGGTTGGAATAGGCACCGCCAAAAGTGATTAATTGAGGGGTGGTTGCTTTCGGGTTTACCAATTGCACAAAGTTGTGTAGTTTGAAAAATTTGTTGCCGGAAACTACCGGATGCACTTGATCTATTCGAACAATTTGCAATTGAATACCCAATTCTTGTACAATTGGAATTAGTAATTCATCTACAGCAATATGATGCGTATTAAGAAACAATTTTTTAATGAAAGAGTCGTTTAAAGAGTTTATAATCAATGGTTATTACATAATTTAGCAAACTTAAAGTTTTATATGCAACCTACATTATTGATATTAGCTGCCGGAATGGCCAGTCGCTATGGCAGCATGAAGCAAACCCAAAGTTTTGGCCCAAGTGGCGAAACAATCATGGAATATTCTATTTATGATGCTATTCGTGCCGGTTTTGGCAAAGTAGTATTTATTATTCGAAAAGATTTTGCTGAGGCCTTTAAAGCCAATTTTGAGCCAAAATTGAAAGGTAAGATTGAAACCGATTATGTGTACCAAGAAAAAGATGCGTACTTACCGGAAGGTGTTGTAATTCCCGAAGATCGCACCAAACCTTGGGGAACCGCGCATGCAGTGTTATGTGCTAAGGATGCAGTGAAAGAACCTTTTGCAGTAATTAATGCCGATGATTTTTATGGAAGCGATGGTTTTGTTAAAGCCGCGGAGTTTTTAAGAAACGGCTGCACCGAAAAAACCTATTCAATTATTGGTTATGAATTGGCCAAAACATTGAGTGAATTTGGAACGGTAAGCAGAGGTGTTTGTCAAGTTGATGCCGACCAAAACTTGGTTAGCATTAAAGAACGCACTAAAATTTATCAAGAAGGAGATCGCATTGTTTACGAGGAGGATGATGCAAAATTTGAAGTTCCTTTTGATTCTAGCGTATCCATGAATTTTTGGTGTTTCCATCCATCCATGTTCGACCAAGCTGATTATCAATTTAAACAATTTGTGAGAGAGAACTATACCAATATCAAATCAGAATTCTTCATTCCATTATTGGGCGACGAATTTGTACAAAAGCAAGGTGGAAATATTAAAGTAATTCCTACCTCAGCACAATGGTTTGGTGTAACCTATAAAGAAGATGCGCCAAGTGTAAAAGCCAGTGTGGATAAGCTTGTTGCCGATGGCGAATATCCCAAATCTTTATGGGGTTAATTTAATAAATAATTTTACGGTTAAAGGCTGCCACATTATATGGCAGCCTTTTTT
>JBJOQA010000262.1:0-3933 GCA_046050225.1 Bacteroidota bacterium
AAAAAGTAGTGGGATTGCATTTGGAAAAAACACAACAAAAGAATATCCTGTATTGCACTAGTGTTTTTTCAAAAGCATTTGCTGAATTACAAAATGGTTTACCCATAGAACAGGTTGGCGATCCTAACGTTTCCATACGCGTTAAAAATGCGCTACGCCCAATGCTTGGCAATAATTGGATAGAAGGACAAATTATCTTCATCGATAACTTTGAAAATGTAATTGTAAATATAACTCGCGAAGAATTTGAGGAACAGCGAAAAGGAAGAAGTTTCAAAATTGCATTTAAACGAGATGAGGTGATTGATAAAATCAGTGACTCTTATGCAGATGTAAATGACGGCGAAAAATTAGCGATGTTTAATTCGGCGGGCTATTTGGAAATAGCCATGAATAAAGGAAATGCAGCCGGTTTATTTGGCTTGCAAGGATTTAACGAAAAGCAGCAATCCAGTCAGGCACAATACCTTAGTAAACAGTTATTTTATCAAACCATAAAAGTGTTTTTTGAATAACATCCTTCATTTAGCTTGGCTTTTGTAAAAAACATATCACCCCCTACTTTAACCGATCAGGAGTTAATTATCGCATTCAAAGCGAACGCTGATAAAGTTGCATTAAGCGAACTGTATCAACGCTATATGGATTTAGTATTTGGAGTTTGCTTGAAGTACCTCAAAGAACCTGAATTATGCAAGGATGCCGTAATGGATATTTACGAGCAATTGAATCATAAATTACTACGTCATGAAGTGGAAAACTTCAAAAGCTGGCTGCATGTTTTGGCCCGCAATCACTGTTTAATGCAGTTGAGAAGCGTAAAAAACATAAAAACTACAGAATTTGACGGCAATGTTATGCAATCGGCAGAAAATGAACATCTGAGAAACGAAGCGTTTCAAAAAGAGCAGCAACTTTCTGAATTGGAAGATTGTATTCAACAATTACCCAATGACCAAAAATCGAGCATTGAGCTCTTTTTTTTACAAGAAAAATGCTACAATGAAATCGCTGAAATTACAGGGCACGACTGGAATAAAGTAAGAAGCTATATTCAAAACGGCAAGCGTAACTTAAAAATTTGCATGGACAAAAAAAACAAACAACTGTTTTAAATTTACAACTAACCAGTGTCAAGCGAATCAAAACATATCAAATACACCGCAGCAGATATTGAAAAATATTTCAGCGGCAGCATGTCTGCCAAAGAAATGCATGTATTAGAAAAAGCAGCCCTTGACGACCCATTTTTAGCTGAAGCAATGGAAGGCTTTGAAAGTTTACCTGCCGAAAAATGGAAAGACACGCTTATTTCTTTAAAGCAAGAAATTGCAAGGAAGAATAACAAAAGCGTTGCAATCATCCCATTATGGAAACAAAGTTGGAAGCTTGCTGCAGGCGTAATAATTCTAGGCATTAGCATTGCAGTAGGTTACTGGGTATGGAACAACAATCAAACACATGCCGACCTCGCCAAAAACATTTCAACAAACAGCGAATCGTCTGCTGCTTTAACCGACAGTGCAAGTTTCAATAACACGCCCGCGCTAGACAGTGTTGGATATGAAATCCATTCAAACAATACTAGTAAAACTGCAATAGCAGCGGTTCAAGAGCCAACAATCCAAACTAAAGACATACCACCTACGCCTATCCCTAACCCCTCCTACCAACAGGATACAAGTATGATTTATAGGCCATCAAACGACGCCCGAAAATATAAAGACCTAACAGCCTCCTCTCAAACAGTTGCTTCAACAGACATACAAAACGAGAAAGAAAGCCAACAGCCCATTGCAGAGGAAAAAGTTGTTGCCTTAGAAAAAGTAAATAATTCAAATATTGTTACAAATAGCAACAACAACGCTTCCAACAATAACATTTCTTTTTCGAAAACTGAAGTGGCTGTTGCCAAAAAATATTCAGCAGAAACAATTGACGATGAAGTGGTAAGTGTAAATGGCTATGGTTTAACACGAAACAAAACTATTCAACCTAGTGCAACTAACCTTTCTGGTACGCCTATTGGCGGATGGGATGCATTTAAACAATATGTTGCTTTAAACAATCAACTACCTGATGACCTGCGTAAAAAATTTAGCGGCAAGGCCGTTACTTTATATTTTAGAATAAAGAAAAATGGAAAACCGACTCAAATTCTCGTTCAACAATCCCTTTCCACCGAATGCGATACCGAAGCCATTCGCCTAATAGAAAATGGGCCACGTTGGAATTATATAAAAAATAGCAACAATACCGCAACCGTCATTATTAATTTTTAGGCAACCTTTATTAAATTATTACTGTTATTATCAATACATTTAAAATTGGCAAATAGAATACCTATTTTTGCCACGTAAAAAAAACTATATGAAAAAATTACTCGTAGCCAGCCTATTTGTAGCAGCTAGCAATTTGATGAGCATTCAAGCTCAAGTTAAAATGCCGGCCCCATCTCCGGTTCAAACCATTAAACAAGATTTTGGGATGGGGAGCATTGAATTGACCTATTCTCGTCCTGCCGCAAAAGGACGTGTTGTTTTTGGCGATTTAGTACCATTTGGCAAACTTTGGAGAACAGGTGCAAACGCTGCTACCAAAATTGTTTTTACCGACCCGGTAGAAATCGATGGTAAAAAAGTAGATTCCGGTTCATATGTTATCTATAGCATTCCGGGAGAAGAAAGCTGGGAAATCATTTTAAACAAAGGTTTAAAAAATTGGGGCGTTGATGGTTATAAAGAATCAGAAGATGTGATTCGTTTTAAAACCACTGCACAAAAAGTTTCTCCAAAAGTTGAATCTTTCACGATGCAGTTTACCGACATCAAAGCAGAAAGTTGCGATTTGCAATTACAATGGGAAAACAAATTGGTTACCATTCATATCACCACTAATATTAAAGACAAAATTAGAACCCAAATTGAAGAAGCATTAAAAGCTGACAAAAAGCCTTATTGGCAAGCTGCTCAATTCTATAATGAATTCGACAAAAACTTACCAAAAGCTTTAGAAAATGCAACAAAAGCTGCGGAAGCAAATCCAAAAGCATTTTGGGTTTATTTATACAAAGCTAAAATCCAAAAAGAAATGGGCGATATTGCCGGCGCACAAGCAACATCAGAAATTTCATTGAAATTAGCAAAAGAAGCAGGTAACGACGACTACGTTAAAATGAATGAAGATTTGCAAAAGGAATTGAAAAAATTAAAATAATTTTTTCTACATACATAAAAAAAACAGGCATGCTATCATGCCTGTTTTTTTTATGCAATATTTTAACAACACTACACTCACCCCCTTTAGCACTTACTAAAAACACAAGGCCCTCTGCTTATCACAGAGGGCCTTAACACAAACTATAGATCTATTCACAAACAGCGATTTCGCTTGTTCTTAATCAGGTTTTTTACCTTCTAAGAACGTATTGAGCGAACTAATTTCAATATTGTTTTGATCGTCATTTTTAACGGTATAATTACTATAGAAGCTTTCAACGTTAGCGATGGAATTGTGCAACTCCATATTGCGACGGAGGTACGCAGGCACTGTTTCAAACTCGTTGTTAGGGTCGGCTGCGTTTATATTGAACGATAAGTTCCGCAGCTTCGCTATTCTGTCAGCAGCCCGGCGCCTTAATTCATCTGCTTCGTCCTGCATCGCAGGCTCCTCAACAGAAGACATAAACATGGGCTTGCTGGTTTGATCTACAGACGACTGATCCTCCGTCGCTTCATGGGAGTCTTTAACCACCATTTGCATTTCAAACTCAGGCTCGTCTTCCTGATTAATACTTTGCAAAGGGGTTAGTTCTTCCTTAGTTTTGGATTCCGGTTTTTGGCTGGCCTGTTCCTCTACGTAAAGGTTTTTTGGCTTCGCCAGGTACCCTCCACCAATTGACGAGATTGGTGCGCTAGCTTCTTTAGGTTGGGA
>JBJOQA010000263.1:0-6035 GCA_046050225.1 Bacteroidota bacterium
CAACTAATCCCTCATTTTTGTGTTTATCACCCGATAATCGCTTTCTTTATGCGGTTAATGAGGATGCAGATAGTTTAGGAAGAGGTGGAATGGTGAGTTCCTATCGTGTTCGAACAAAAAAGGGGCGTTTTACATTGCTCAATCAAGTTTCATCCGGAGGTAACCATCCCTGCTATGTAAGTATTTTACCCAATAGCAAAACGCTTTATGTAGCCAACTATAGTACCGGCTCAATTGGGGTATATGGTATACAAAAAAATGGTGCATTAGATACTTTATCCCAATTAATTTCTCATGTTGGAAAAAGTATCAATAAGAATCGGCAAGAACGCGCCCATGTTCATGCAACTTATTTAAGTACTGATGGCAATTATTTGTTTGCGCCGGATTTAGGAATGGATAAGCTCATGTTATACAAAACAGATTTTAATGCGTCAAAAATAACTCCCCATATTCAACCGCATATTGCGGTGCGCGGTGGGGCCGGCCCAAGGCATGTAGTGATGCACCCCAATCAACAATACGTTTATCTAACGGAAGAATTAACCGGAACGCTTTCGGTATTTAGTTTCAAAGAAGGTTCGGTAAAATTAATGCAAACCATTAGCACCGTTGCAGAGGATTACAAAGGCAGTTTTGGTGTAGCTGATATTCATATCAGCGAAGATGGAAAATTTGTATATGCCAGTAACAGGGGCGATGCAAATAATATTGTTATTTATGCGGTGGATACGAATACAGGTTTATTGAGTACTATTGGATTTCAGGCAACATTGGGAATTAAACCAAGAAATTTCAGTATCGATCCAACAGGGAACTTTTTATTGGTAGCAAACCAAGAATCCGACAATATTGTAATTTTTAAAAGAGATAGTCAAACAGGATTACTAACGGATACGGGTAAACGAATTTCGGTTCCTAATCCGGTTTGTTTAGTATGGAGTCATTAAAATTAGGAGTAAAGTTTGTATTAATATCACAGAGTTTAACTGCATGCTAGATGCCTCTTTCAAAAAGACATGAAAGGTTAAATCATACTAAACTTATACCAGAAAAAAGTTGTGGGGCAAAACATAAATTACCACATCTCTAGTTTAATGGTAATCAATATCTTCAAACCATTCTGATCATTCACATCTGTTAGATTGACAATTAATTAGTTTCTGTATTCTTAATAAGTAAAGATTTCTGTCAACATATTTCAAGACGAGGCAATATTTAACAAAAAAAGTGCATCGATTATTGATGCACTTTTTTTTTTCAAATCTTATAAAAATTATTTGTTTTTAGCCACTACTGCTTGAAGTTTTGCTTTTTTAAACCAAGCAAAAGCAGAAAAAGCTATACCAAATAATAGAAACGCTACGTTCATCATTGGATCGAAGGGAACATCCGGGTTTCCACCTGGAGTACGCCCGTCTGCCTCAACATTTCCACCGTTTCTTAGGGCTCCGGCTCTTGGACCGTTACCATTGGTAGATGTAGTACCCGCGGCACCTGAAGCAATTTCCGTTTGCCCATCTTCCGTTCTTGAAGTTGCTGAACCGGAAGTGGATGTTGCATTTCCCCAAGGACCATTGCTATTCAAACCTGGAGTGGGATTAGTAGAAGCCGGCTGAGTTGCTGGAACTACTTCTTCCTCTTGGTCAGGCGTTTGACTAAATGCAGGGATGCTCAACAAACAGCAAAACACTACAGCAGAAAACAAAGTTTTAGCCGAATTTTTTGTTGATGTTTTTGCATACTTCATTTGTAACATATTCATTTATTTGTTGTTGAGTATGAGCTGTTGCGTAATTTTTTGGCCGTTTGGTTGAACAATTTCTAATTGATACACTCCATCCGCTATTTGCGAAGGTAAGGTAAATGATTGAATCGAACTACCTCCAGCATGTTCAATTATTTTATTTATTGTAATTTGACCTAAAACATTACTTAATTGAACAATATATCTACCACTTGGCTCATTTACAAAGTTAAGGTTTATTTGGTTTCCTTTAACAGGATTTGGCCAAACACTTACTAAACTTGATTTTTTGCCTAAAACTACCTTTATAATTTCACTTTTTCTAAAAGCGCCATCTTGATCTACACTACGTATTCTGTAATAGTTTGTACCTACCCTAGCTTGCACGTCTAACCAATTATAGGTTATGGTGTTTAATACACTATTGTTACTTGTAACGACACCTGCATCAACAAAGTTGTGTCCGTCTGTAGATTTTTCTATTACATAATGACGAACATTTAGCTGATTTTCCACTTTCCATTCTACCGCAATAGCCGCATTTTGTTCAAAAGCTCTTACAGCGGTAATTGTAACCGGCAGGGGTGCTTGTACTTTAAATACTATTCTAAAGCGATTAGCTGCCGCGGAAGCGGCTGATGCTGTTACATTAAAATTGTATTCAGTTGGTTGAATGGTGCTTATTAATGTGCTCGTTCCCAAGAATTTATCTTCTAAAAATGCGTTGAAACCGGTGGCCAAAGCACTTGGAATAAATTGCAATTTGTAAGCTTGCGTTTTTAAAGTGTTCATATTGAATTGAATCGTATCAGCAACACTTATGGGCGCTCTTCTTTCTACAACTAAATCAGTATTAGCATGAATGATGCCAAAGTTTTCTCCAAAGTTTGGACTTTTTCTAACATCATTAATATCCACCAGATTGCTATTATCATCTCCAAAAAGAATCATCGTTCCGTCGGCAAGTGAAGCTCCATTGGCATTAACAGCAAATAAATTCGTTATTAATCGACTTTCTTCGGCCAATACCCCAGAAGGACGATTTACGATTGCACTTCCGCTTGCTTTAGCAGCTTCAACCACTTGTACAGTTCCTGAAGTTCCGCTTGCTTGAGCGAAGAAAGCTGATCCGCTTTCAACATAGTTTTGAACAGAACCACTTGTACCATAGCTACCTCCACCCGGTGTTACAACATAATCTGCTCCACTCTTAGTGAGTGTTTGATAAGCACCTAAACCATATGCGCCGCTTAGCAATGGATCCCAAACTTGGAATGCATCAATGATACCGCCTGTTCTAACTAATTGACGCAAATCAATACGAGAGGCATATGGGTTACGAATTAAAGCATATGCATTGGCATTTACAGTAACTGCAGTTTGATCCCCAACAAACAAAGATCCTTTACTACGCAAGGTTGTAGCTGTTGTTGGTGCATCTACGGTAAATTGATATGGACTTCTATCGCCTCTAATAAACAAAAAGTATCCATGCTCTGCACTTAATACACTTGAATTTGTGTTTAAAACAGCATCCAAGTTATCAGTAGCAGCATTGTACTTGTATAATGATGCACCGCGAGATAAGGTATCAAAACCTAACCCTTGTACGGTAGTTAAATTTAACCCGTTTGACGGAATCATCGTTCCGTAACCAACATTGCCATTTGCCAATGCGGATTGATTTTCTTGCCAAGCTTGTTTAATGGTTTGTGTACCATTTGTATTACTTGCTAACAATCGCCAAGCCTTTGTTGGATTTAATGGAATATATCTTTCAACTGAAACATCACCGCTAATGTATCCTCCTGCAGTGGGCCCAACTCCAACGCGAGCAGTGCCGTATTGATTGGATTTAAGGGTTAAGAAACCTCCTGTAGTTAAAACGCCATTAGTTACGGTTAAAGCCCCTTCATTGTTTGAAGATAAACCTCCGGTTATACTTAATTCATTACCCAAAGTAACCGTTCCAGAAGAGGTGCGATCAATTGTAAGATTTTTTATTTCGTTAGTTGTACCCAAAGTTGTTTGATCAAACATCAAAGTTCCAAATGCACCGGTACCGTAAATGATTAAGCTAGATGTTGGTGAACTACGGATAAAACCGGTAGGTGAAACTGCACTATTCAAAGTTGAATTTACACCGGCCTGACCTAACGTTAATGTATAGCCGTTTAAATCTAAAATACTAGTAGTTCCTGATAATTCAAGGGCATTACCGGTGTTTGGTCCGGCACAAACCAAATTAGAATTTAATACAACGCGCCCACCACCCTTATTTATTCGGATATAGGAAATATCAAAAGTGCCACTTCCTTGAATATTTTGAACATTATTTCCTCTAAAGAATACTGCACGATTGTTTGCATTAAAAGTACCATTATCAACAATATCACCTTGTATGGTAATATCACCGCCAATAGCGGTAGATAAAGTCAATGTTCCTGTGCTTAATAAATCACCGCCGATAGTACATCCATCTGCCGTTGCGCCAAAATTTACAGTTCCTGCATCAATACGTAAATCACCAATAATATTCCATGCACCGGTTCCTCTTGTTAAACTTCTACCAGAGCTATTCATTGTAAAATCATGCACTGTTATGGCACCAAACCCTGTTTGATCAGTAGTTTGATTATAAACAAAGCAGTTTCTTGCAAAAGACTCTGTAGTTGCCGAAGTATTAACAGTATAATATCTTTCAAATCTAGCACCTGTTCCAATGATTGTTCCGGCACCCGATCCCGCATTTTCAGTAGGCACGGATGCATAGGCACCTCCACCCGAATAGGCTACATAACCAAACCAATTAAAGTTTGCCGGTTGACCACCAATAGCCGACCAAGGAATAGCTAATTCTCTCGTTCCCGATGCCGAAGCATAAGAACCAAAACCGGATGTGGCTGCACTCCATCCCCCACTTCCGTCTGCTGTTCTATATTCTCTATAACTATCTTTAAAATAAACCACTAAATCGGCACGAAATTGCAAATTGGCAAAACTTGAACCATCATAATTATTTCCGGTTATTGTTCCATCGCTATTTGAACCACCATTAACCGGCACCACAGGATTCTTATCTAAATATAATACTGCACCTTCCGCAGTATTGGTTCCGGCAATTCCAATATATAAATTAGTTGCATCATAATTCATGTACCAAGTACCTGTTGCACTGCTTTGTTGACTTTGACCGTTAAAATGCGTTCCGTACTCGCCTACTGCAATCGTTCCGTTTACAGTATTCGTTACTTTTTGAACAGCTAAATTCGTCCATGCAGCAGCAGATGTAGCGCCCACGGCTAAACGAACTCCATCAAACTTACCATTTGGATTTTGCACCCCTCTATTGTGCCAATGAAAGTTACCAGCAGTAGCAGGAGCATCAGCTACACCTGAAGAAACGGTTGCTGCAGCCGAACCTGTGGTTGGTTCAGCAGTTAATGCAGGGTTCATCCAAACATAAACAGCATCGTTATTAGTACCTGAAACGTAGGAATATCTTACAACTACTAAATAGGTTTGATTAAAATTGTAAACAGTAGAGCCAAAAGTGCCGGTTGCAGAGGTTTTAGAAATACCAATATTAAAACCCGCACCGCTTGACCTTGCAAAAACTCTCGCAAAATAGTTAGTGCCTGCAGCTGGATCTCCTAATGTCATGAAATATTCACCAGATGCCCCTACCGAAGACAAATTCAACAAAAATGAATAATAAAAAGTATTAGTGCCACCTGTTGTTGAAGTGAATGCTTTGGTTACCCGACTAGATGTACTTGTAGGGGTAGGCATTTGAATATATACGCCACCATTACCTCCTTGATAATTTGTATAAGAAATAGGAGAAGCATTTTGAACGGTAACATCCGGCCCTGTTCCACCTTTAGTCCAAGAATTAAAACCTGCCAAGTTTACAAATGGATTGTAACCGGAATTAAAATCATCTGCATACAATAATTGTGCATTTACCTCCAGAGAAGTAATACAACAAAATGCTGCAACAAATACGAAAGCCTTTGTTGGTACGGAAAAACTAGATAAAAGCGGTAAGGCTTTAGTTCTCATGCTAGTAAAAAATTTCATAACAAGTGGTTTGGTGGTGGTGGTTTGTTTTTTTATTTCAGCTCTTTCGTTGTTAGTTTTAAAACCATCGCAATTACGATTGCAACAGGAATAAACATAACAGACCGAACGAACCTCATCAGTCGGTTGCTATTCATTCTATTGGTGTTTAGACGTAAGCAATTTCCAATAAATCCGGTTTAAATGGATTATTAGTGTAACAGAT
>JBJOQA010000264.1:0-9714 GCA_046050225.1 Bacteroidota bacterium
AAACGGATGGAATTATTGCGAATAAAGCAATTGGAATTATTGGTGTTGTCTAAATCAATACCATTATTGTTGCTATAATAAATATTATTTCCGGTGGCAGTTAAATTAGTTACCGTACTACCAAATATGGCACTTTCGCCACTAAAGCTAATATTGCAATTTTCAATAAAATCACTTGAAGAGTTAACCAAATTGATGGCCAATTTGTTGGCTCCAATAAAATTTAGGTTTCTAATTTTTATTGAATTATATCCACTTACCGTAAACAAGTTATCTACAATACTTGCTTTTACGCCGGTTGGCGCTGATGTGCTATAAATGGTAATTTGTTTGGTTGTTTTATCAAAAAACCATTCATTTTGTTGATCGAGCGTAGCCAAACTTTTTTGAATGATATAGCCATAGCCGTCATTGATAGAAATGGTATTACCGGTAAATGTTAAGGAAGTTCCGGAGTGCGCCGTAATTGGATGACGATTGAGTTCATGACCACGTAATCTGAGAACAAGTTCTGCTCCTACAAAATTTGGGGTGGCCGTTAATTCATTGTCGGTTATGATGTTGGTGCCTGTATGAGCTTCAAACTTCATGAAGCCCGTATTGGGATATTTACCATAGGGAACAAAATTGTTGTTCACTAAAAGAACATTCAAATCAGTAATATTGCTTAACGCAGTACTTCTCCAAAGATTTGTGCCAACACTTGTCCAAGATGTAATGTCCTGTAAACCCGAAATGGTTGGCAAATCTGCACCTGTTCCATAACTGGCAAAGATCAAACCAGCTTTGGTTACATTAATAGCGCCTACAAAGGTTTCCCCTCTTTTGAATAAAATGCTGTCGCCTGAAACAAGCGATGCCATAAAGCTATTTAGCTTTGTAATTGTTTTCCATGGAGTAGTAGATACCTGTGCTTGAGTTGTGGTATAGCTATCATTACCGGAAACGGACGAAAAGTAATAATTTTTCGCATATAACTGCCCACTTAACACCGATAGAAGTAAAGCGATTAAAACAAATACTCTTTTAGCACGCTGTTTTGTTGTCATACAACAGTTCATTGGATTTTCTACAAATTGATACACACACACACACAAACACTAGTTTAATAAAATATTAAACCGTTGGCATGAGCAGGCATACCGATAACAGTTGGCAAAATAGCCATCAAGCTTGTTCAGATGTAAGGGGGAGTAATTTTAGTAGAGTCAGGATCGGGGGGCTGTAATAAAGGGATGAGGTTTCAAAGGGCGAATCATTCTAAACCATAAAACCACTCAACTTTCAGCTACCACAAAAAAGCAAAAACCGTGCCTTTTGTTAAATTTCACATTAAAAAGCGAAATATTTTTTAAAGACGTAGCAAATCTATTGTATTTTTTATCGCCTTCAAAGAAAAAAACAAAGTTTTATGCGCTGTATAACCCTAAACTGCGTCTTTTGTTTATTTTGATTAAAAAAACTACAGCGAAGTAGTTATTTTTTCATCCTATTCACAGCAAATCATTGATTTGGGTAAAAAAAAACCTGTAAAAAGTAATAAAGTTTAATTGTTGGAGTTATTAATAGTGACACTTCCTTTAAAGTGATTAATCCGTACCTGAAATAGAAAACTGTAAGCCGCTCAAAATTTAGCAAGCCTCAGTAGCAATTAACGCTCTTTCAGACTACACAACCCTAACAAAAATGATACCCCCTAAAACTGGGAGTACTGAATTGCGTAAATACGTGCAAATAAACGCATTGTAAACGCAGGTTAAATCAATTTAATGTATGATTATACATGAAATTGGCATGATTTTGGAAATTAAAGGTTTGTCTAAATAAAATATCCTCTATGAAAAGAAAACTACCTCCTTGTGCCCTAAAACCATTAACCAGCCTAGGTTTTTTTAAGGGTGTTACGCATTTTCAAATTGTTTTATTAGAATAATTGAAGGAAGGCAGCCAGAATCGGCTGTGTTTTGCATGTATTCTATTTTGAATCCTTAATCCGTTTACTATGAAAAAAATCTGTTTAATCTTAATCATGCTCAGTTACCTGACTGCGGATGCAACTAACTACTATCTTAGTAGTAGTGGCAGTGATGGCGCATCAGGTACCTCTCCGGCAACGGCATGGAAGACAATCAGTAAATTAAATGCATCATTTAGTTTGCTTGTTGCAGGAGACTCAGTGCTCTTTAGAAGGGGTGACCAATTTTATGGTTCCATTTACATTGCTAAATCAGGAACTAGTACCAATCCCATTATTTTTAGTGCTTATGGAACCGGCAATCGTCCGGTTATTTCCGGATTAACCGACGTTACAAGTTGGACAAACACCGGTACCAATTTATGGACTAGTGCAGCTATTACCGGTGTTCAAAATACCCTAAGTATTGTTACGATTAATAATGTTGCCGTTCCAATGGGACGTTTTCCTAATTACAATAGTTCCACCGGGGGATATCAAAAATTTGAATCATCTTCCGGTACCAATACAATTATCGATAATGAATTGACTGCTTCCCCATCTTGGACCGGAGCAGAAATTGTATTAAAACCCAATCCCTGGACGATCGGAACCTTTCCAATTACAGCACATACCGGTACAAATTTGGTATTTTCCGGAAATTCAACCGTAATTAGAAATAACTATGGTTACTTTTTCCAAAATAGTTTACAAACACTTGATTTACAAAATGAATGGTATTATAATAAAACTACCAAACAATTAACGGTGTATAGTACCAGTACGCCTACAAGCGTTAAGATTGCCACCAGAGATACCTTGGTAACTATTTCCGGCAGAAGCTTTTTGAAATTTGTTGGTTTAGAGTTTCAAGGTGCCGATAAGGAAGGGTTATCTCTAAACAGTACCGATGGTATTCATGTTGAAGATTGCTCTTTTTTAAATATTGGGTTTAATGCAATCAGAGCTAAAGCATCTACCAATGCCGTTTTGCAAAACAATCGTATCAGCGATATATATAATGCTGCTATTGAATTGGATGATATTAATAATGCAAACTTTACCATTAAAAACAATATCATTCATTGCATTGGTTCTGTACCGGGTAAAGGTGTGGTTCAAACGGCAATCACTACAACCGGAAATGGTCACTTAATTCAAGGCAATGCCATTGATAGTGTTGGTTATGTTGGCATCCAATTTTATAGAGGTAGCAATATCACCATCAAAAACAACACAATTAATACTTATTGTTTTGTAAAGAGTGATGGTGGCGGTATTTACACTTGGAATAACTTTTTAACGCCCACAACCTATACCAATAATAAAGTAATAGGTAATATTGTTTTAAATGGCGTTGGTGTTACGCATGGTACAGCAAGCACTGTTCCGGATGTAGATGGTATCTATATGGATGATAATACAGGAAATGTAGATATTACCGATAATACGGTAGCTAATATTGCGGGAAGCGGTATTTATATTCACAATAATTTCAACATTAAAGTTGAAAGAAATACAGTGTTTAATTGTACCGGCCAACAATTAAGTTTTAACCATAACCTCGCTTACATTAATGGTGTTTTATCTCCTTATACAACGCCAATCAGAAATGTAACAGTAAAAAATAATATCTTTTTTAGTAAAGCACCTACACAGTTAGTGTTTGGTTTTACTAGTATTAGAAATGATATTGATAGCACCGGTATTGCGGATAGTAATTATTATACACGTCCGGTTTTTGAAGATAAAATTATCAATATTGTACGCAATGTAAGCGGTACAAATGTTACAACAGATCATACTTTGGGTAGCTGGAAATCCACTTATACACGTGATGCCCAATCAAAATCCAGCGCGAAAGCAATCGCTCCTTATACCGTTAGTGGTTTGGTAGGAGCTAATCGCTATACCAATAGCCAGTTTACCAGCAATATTACCGGTATGCAGGTTTATAGCGCTAACGGAAATCACGTGGTGGCTTGGGATAATACCAGCAAAATTACCGGCGTTGGTTCTTTAAGGGTGTCTTTCCCTACTATTAATAGCAGCACCTATACATCCATTTATACCAACGGTGGTGCGGTAGATAATACTAAAAGTTACATACTGCGTTTTAGTACTTTAGGTACTACCGACAGCGCTTCTTTAAGAGTTTATCTACGCAAAACCGCTAGCCCATACACCACCTTAACCCCATTACAAACCAAAAACATTGGTAAGTCGAGAGTAAATCATGAATTCTTATTTCAAGCTCCTACAACTGAAGCCGCTGCAAGTGTAATGATCGAGGTAAAACAAAATTCAGGAACCACCTATATTGATAATCTTGAGTTTTATGAAGCCACCATCGTTCCAACCAACTTGGATGATGAAATTAGATTTGTATATAATGCAACCGCGGCCCCGGTTACCATTCCTTTAGGTGCAAGATATATAACAGTTGATAGTACAATTCATAATGGAGAAGTAACCTTGAATGCCTATTCTTCCAAAATTTTAATGAAAGCCGGTGTAACCGATAGTACAGTAGATGCCTGGGCAGGAGCTGACATTATTTTACCGGTAACGGTTGATTCTGCTATTTTAAATGGCGTTGGAACAGGTAATATCGTTTCTTACACTTGGTCGAAAGTTTCCGGACCCGCACAATTCAAAATTATAAATCCGGGTTCAAAAACCACCATTATTGATAGCTTGGTGCCAGGCGATTATACGTTTAAATTACGTGTAGTTAATAACCTTGGCTTAGCTGATGAAGACTCCGTTCATGTTATTTTAGCAAGCATCGTACCGGTTAAATTAATCAGTTTTACCGCCAATGCCGTTAAAAATACAACTTACCTAAACTGGGTTACCTCTTCCGAAATTAATAATAGTCATTATGA
Source organism: Bacteroidota bacterium (assembly GCA_046050225.1). Lineage (GTDB taxonomy): Bacteria > Bacteroidota > Bacteroidia > Chitinophagales > Chitinophagaceae > Ferruginibacter. Next base: position 4,843 of record JBJOQA010000264.1, read on the forward strand.
AATTGAAAGAAGTGCGGATGGCTTTAGATTCCAACAACTTGGTCGTGTAAATGCAACTTTGCAAGTATCTAGCGACAATCGTTATAGTTTTACCGATCCTCAATCATTGAACGGTATTAATTACTATCGTTTAGTATTTGTAGACAAAAACGGAACGCGCGATTATAGCAAAGTGATTACCGTAAATAATAAAGCAAATGTATCCTTCGCCATCAATCAAATTATTGTTAATCCAAATACCCAAGCCATTCAATTTGGTGTAAGTGTAAATGATAAACAATCTTTGAAAATGCGCGTGGTAGATGCTTCCGGAAAAACAATTTCAAATGCAGAATTTAATACCGAAAAAGGTATCAATCAAATCACCAAAAATTTACAACACTTAAGCAATGGTATTTATTACCTAAGCATCTCAAATGAAACCGAAATGTTGACCAAATCATTTATGGTACAACAATAATTAAATCCTTACTATTTTATGAAAAAACCCATCATCCCTATGACGGGTTTTTTTTTGCCCCTACCTGAACAAGTAATCTTCATGTAGCGATATTTTACCGGCTACCGCTTATCTACAACCGGAAGTTTTCAACTTGAAATCGAATTGCTTTCTTTTTTAATAGTATCATGCTGTTCTTTCACCGCAGTTTTTTCTTTCATTCTACCCGTAAATATTAATAAATGCAATAGGCGTTTAGTCCATAGCTGATTGAATGAGCTTGATTTTACATGAAGTACTTCGATAGGCCGATGGTAAAAACTATAGCTCAATTATGTATTAAAAACCGATTATTGTGAGGTATATGAAAAGTAGGATTAAAGAAAATATTACAAGTATTGCCAATTTCAAAAATCTCAAAAATCTAGTCGCTATTGCATATTGCTTTTCTGCATTGTTAGCAGTAATTTTTGTCATATAATTAAAAGTATGCGGGTATTTATTCAGCGTAGTCAATCCAAAATAAAATAGGGTTCCGAGGGTTGGTAAAATTAAAATTGTCAGTTTGTTTCCATAATCATCTACCTGTCCTGAAGCATTAAAATGAGATGGAATTATGGCAGGTGAAATCCAGAAAGTATAAAGTGCAAAAGTCCAAATAATAACTAAAATTATTTTGCTTGTCAATTCCAATTTGTTGTCAAGTGACGAAGGTGTAATTTTTATTTTTGGTCGTGGTTCCATATGGTTTATGTAAAAGATAATCGTTTAATCAGGCACACTATGTTTAAATAATTAACACATGACCGCCGATCATGTTTGCGGGTAATGGCAAATTATTAAAAAGTAGTAATAAAAAGTATGATGATAAGCCCTATTGCGAATGTGTCGAATGAAAAAAGAGAATCGTGTTGTAACGAATTAATTAACTATCGTTTAAGGTATGGCTTGCCCTTTATTTAGGTGCGATTAAAATAGCTATTTATGATTTGATGAGCATAAAAAAACCACTTCGTTAGGAAGTGGTTGTACAAGTTGGTTGTTGATTATTTTAAAGCTTTAATTTCTTGCATGATCTGTTGTGTAAAACTATCAACGCCTAAATGATTCAAGTGTTTATAATCTGCAAACCAGTTGGGGCGGTTAAAATAAAAACTATCTACACTATGATCTAAATATGGAATTCCTTCTGCGGTAGCAATTTTTTTAATGGCTTCATTACTTGGATCATTTCCTAAAATATGCGCGTAATATGGCGGACAAACTAATACTAATTTTACACCGGCGTTTTTACAATCGGTTACAAAATTTTGAAAGTACTGTAGTTTAACCCGATCAATAACCGTGTCTTTTCTAAAGTCTTTGGTATCCGGTTCTCCACTTATGATATTTGTTAGTGGTTTATAACCCTGATAATACTCTTCATCTCCATTGGTTTTTTGCCCTGAAATAATGGCCAGCAATTGAGAATTATAAGGATAGGTGAATGAATACATTTTAAGTGGTTCAAACCTGCCCTTTAAATGAACAATCTCTCTAATCTCGGGATGGGATTGATAGTAAGGAAGTAAGGTTGAAATCCGGTCATAGGATTCTTCAAATTTTGTAAAAGCCAATAAGTCGGTGCTAAAAATAACCGTTTTGGGGCGATGACGCTGCAAAACCGATTTTAAAACGCCGTAATGGTAAAAAATGGGCTGACCGTTACGGCCTAAATTATAACAGCTCGTATTTAATTCGGCTTCAATTATTTTAGGATTGAATATCCATTCGGCGCGCGAAGATCCAAAAATCATGGTTTCTGCCTTCGAAGTTTCCATTCCAAATTTTGTGCGATATTCCGGTCCGCTTTTTTGGTGATGGTAAATCTTTTTTAATACGGTTCCGGTTGCAGCGTCTAGAGCCGCTACCGTTGCGCAGAAGATTCCTAATTTAACAGCAAAGCTCTTAAAACCTTTATTGTGTTCTCCTTTTTGTAAAATTGACATTTGCTTGCTATTTTAAAATTGGAAGTAAATAAATTGACCGCCATCGTAAACACCCAATACCAAAATCATCATAATTAAAAGGGCATAATAACCATTTCGAATCCAAAAATTTTGATGTTGTGAAAGCGAGAATTTGTCGGCAAAAAATTCTGCTTTAATTTCTTGCGCAATTAAAATGCCTAAAGCAAAGAAGCTATACACCAAAATGGAAGTGCCCTGGCTAAAAATGGAACCCGTAAACGTGAACATTTTTTTTACTACGGTAAACGCATCATGAATGGTATTTGATCTAAAGAAAACCCTAGAAAAAGTAACTAGCAAAAACGTTGTAGTAATGGAAATAACCAAATGGGTGGTTTTAAATTTGGTGATACCAATCCATTCATTGAATCGGGTTCTCTGCTTTTGCGTAACTAAGGCAAATACTAAATAAAATCCATTGATACAACCCCAAATTACGTAAGTCCAACTAGCACCATGCCATAACCCACTGATGAAAAATACCACCATCAAATTGTAATATCTGCGAAGCGTTGAAACTTTGCTGCCTCCCATGGGAAAAAACAAATAATCTTTGAACCAGGTGGAAAGAGAAATATGCCAACGTTTCCAATATTCTGCGGTTGTTCGAGATAAATTGGGTCGGTTAAAGTTGCGCATCAAATCAAATCCCATTACCCGTGCAGTTCCAATAGCAATATCCGAGTAAGCTGAAAAGTCACAATAGATTTGAAAGGAAAAGAAAATAGTAGCTAGTAATAACGACCAACCATCGGTATGGTTTACATTGTCATAGGCGGCATTTACATATAATGCCAATCGATCGGCGATTACAATTTTTTTGAAAAACCCCCAAAGCATCAGTTTTAATCCTTCATAAATACGATTACTGTCAAAATGATGTTCTGTTCTAAATTGTTGTAACAAGTTTTGAGGTCGTTCAATTGGGCCTGCTACCAATTGCGGGTAAAACATTACGTACAAGGCATAAATGCCAAAATGCTTTTCGGCAGCTTGCTTTCCGCGATACACTTCTATGGTGTAACTCATAGCTTGAAATGTATGGAAAGACAAACCGATTGGTAAAAGTATTTTTAAATAGGGGATTGGGTTTTCGAGCCCAAACCCTTTCATTAAAAACCCAAAATTATCATTTAAAAAATTATAGTATTTAAAAATACAAAGCACACCAATATTGGCAACCAAACTAATGATTAAGTAGCTTTTTCGTTTCTTCCCTTGGGCATTTTCAATGAGTATACCGGCAAAATAATCTACAACAATAGTAAACCCAAGTATTAAAATATAGATGGGTACGAAGGCCATGTAAAAGTAACAACTACTCAGTAATAGCAACAACCATCTCCAACGATGGGGTAGCATAAAATAGGTAGTGGTTACCAGTAAAAAGAAGAATAGAAAATGAAAGGAGTTAAACAGCATATTCTGTTGTTTTAGCGAATGCCAGATTTAAATACTATTGTTTCGTGATTTTTTTGCAAAGTTCTTTGGTAAATATTTGTGCAGCGCCATCATTTACATGTGCTGTATCATCAAAAAACTTGCTGTTACGCATAAAAAAACTATCCTGTCTAAAATCAAAATAGGGGATTTGATTTTGTAAAGCGATCTCTCTACAACCTTTAACCGACGATTCTTCGCCAATAAATTTGCTATAATAGGGCGAACATACAATGTATAATTTGATGTTTCTGCTTTTGCAATCGGCAATAAGTTGTTTGTAGAGTTTGATTTTTACTTCATCTAATGCATAACTTTTTCCGGTATAATCTACAGTTCTGATGGGTTCGTCTAGCGCATTAGGTAAAGCTCTATAACCTTTTACACCTTCAGTTTCGGGTGTGCCCTCTTTAATATTACTGGCAGCTATTTTTAATAACATAGAGTTATAAGGGTAAATCTGCGACCATAATTTATACGGTTCTAACGAACTTCTTAAGCCAATATAAGGCTGCAAAAATTCATGCGTTCGATAATAAGGTAATAAACAAGATATCCTTTCATAGCTATAGGTGTTAATTGAAAACATATCATCTTCACAATCCATAATCACCATTTTTGGGGTATATCTTTTCAACAAGGCATGAAATACCGGATAATGGTATAGAATAGATTGGCCGTCTCTTCCTGCATTATAGCAGGATTGACCAAATTGCTTTTCTAAAATTTCAGAAACATAACTGTGTTGCGCACGCGAAGAACCCAATACAATTATATCTGCTTTACATTCATCAATTGCATATTGCGTATCGTGCTCCCATCCCGATTTTTGCTTTGCATAAAAATGCGCCAATGTTTTGCCTATAGCAAAATCTGCAAGGATGAGTAATAATAGAAAAATACTCAGTTTTAAAACAAAGTAGGGGATTCCTTTTTTTTCAGCCAATCCTTTTAAACTTGTTTGCATATATAGATTGATTAAAA
>JBJOQA010000265.1:0-8684 GCA_046050225.1 Bacteroidota bacterium
GAAATTGCCGGCAATACTTGTGTGGTAAATCCGATTCCTTCATCGGCCTATCCAACACCGGCAAAACGTCCGGCTTATTCAGTGATGGATACGCAAAAAATTCAGGATGTTTTTGGTATTCAAATTCCTGATTGGCGCAGTAGTTTAGTGCGTTGTATGGATTTATTTAAACAGGCTTAATCTTAATTTTCGCGATTGCGAATAAATACCAACTTAGCGCCACCTTTTTCGGTTTCGCGTTTATCAATTTCAAATTGCGGTAGCGATTTAATGAGTTGTGTCAACTTCTGAAACCCGAAATTTCGAGAATCAAAATTGGGTTGCTTTTTCAATAATAGGTTACCCACGTCGCCCAAAAATGCCCAACCGTTTTCATCGGCTAAGTCATTGATGGAAGAGGAAATCAGCTTAACGGTTTCTTTGTTTACCTTATCAACAGCCGGTTTCGGTGCGGGTTTCGCAGCTTTTGTTTTACTGGCCGTTGTAGTTGGTTCTTCCTCTGCTTGCTTATCTAAAATTTCGAGATAAATAAATTTGTCGCAGGCAACGATAAACGGATTGGGTGTTTTCTTTTGTCCGATACCAAACACTTTCATGCCGGCTTCTCTTAATCGCGTGGCCAATCGGGTAAAATCGCTATCGCTCGATATAATACAAAATCCATCCACTTTACCCGAATACAAAATATCCATGGCATCAATAATGAGTGCGCTATCGCTTGAATTTTTGCCGGTTGTATAACTGTATTGTTGAATGGGCGTAATGGCATTTTCTAATAAAACACCTTTCCAACCGCTAACGGTAGGTTTCGTCCAATCTCCGTAAATACGTTTAAAAGTTGGTGTACCATACTTTGCAATCTCCTCCATCATCCCTTTTACATTACTGTAAGGCACATTATCCGCATCAATCAGCACAGCCAATCGTATATCATTTTGCATATTCATACAACAATATTACTGTTTGTAGTTTACTTCCAAGCAAAAATCCGTTGCGCTGCCGTCAAATTCGATAGCTTTGCAACCTATGCATTTGTTTTCAATTTCCCGTAAAATCATCATTACCTGTAGTAACCGATTAGCTCCTTACTTGGAACAAGAAGTGGTAGCGCTCGGTTATCGCCCTGAAAGGGTTTTTAAAACCGGTATCGAACTACAAGGCACCATGCAAGATTGCATCAAACTCAACATGCAATTGCGTTGTGCCAGTCAGGTTTACTTTTCACTATTTCAATGCCGTGCCAATACGCCCGATGACTTATATCGCGCTTGCGTGAAATTAGCTTGGGAAACTTGGTTACCTGCTGACGGTTATTTTTCGATAACAAGTAATGTAAATAATCTTTCGGTTAACAATCCTTTGTTTGCCAATGTTAAATTGAAAGATGCCATTGCGGATAGATTTAGACAAGAAAAAGGCAGTCGTCCTAATTCAGGACCCTTGCAAGACAAAACCGTTATTCACTTGTATTGGCAAGATGAATCGGTGGAGATTTTTGCCGACACTTCCGGCGAAACCCTTTCTAAGCATGGTTATCGTAAAATTCCGGGCAAAGCACCTATGTTAGAATCATTGGCTGCCGCTACTTTATTGGCCACCAAATGGAACAGAGCTTCTGCCTTTGTAAATCCCATGTGTGGTTCGGGTACCGTTGCTATTGAGGCAGCCCTTTTAGCAACCCATCGCAAGCCGGGCTTATTACGATCCAATTATGGATTTATGCATTGGCTAGGTTATGAAGCCACGGCCTACGATGCCGAATTAGCTTTGTTGAAATCGCAAGTTATTTCCCCGAAAGGATTAAAAATTATTGCTTCAGATATTAGTCAGGATGCGGTAAATATTGCGATGATTAACGCAGATATTGCCGGCGTGAAAGAATATATTGAATTCGGTAGATGCGATTTTGCCGAAACACCCGTTCCGGAAGGGCCGGGAGTAGTTTATTTTAACCCCGAATATGGCGATCGCTTGGGTGATGAAATTGAATTGCAAGCCACCTACAAAAGGATGGGTGATTTTATGAAACAAAAATGTCAAGGCTATAACGGTTACATTTTTACCGGTAATTTAGAATTAGGCAAAAAAATTGGCCTAAAACCTTCTCGCAGAATTGAATTTTTTACGAGCAAAATTGATTGTCGATTATTTGAATACGAATTATATAGCGGAACTCGGCAAACACCAAAGGCCGACGCATAAAAAAAGGGTTTGAAGTAGTTGCTTCAAACCCTTTTTTTATGCGTAGCGAAGTATTACTGTGTATCGTAGGCCCACTCTAACAAAGTAGCACCCCAGGTAAAACCTCCGCCAAATGCGGCCAATACCAATTTATCGCCTTTGTGTAATTGTTTTTCCCACTCCCACAAACATAATGGAATGGTTGCCGCAGTTGTATTTCCATAACGTTGAATATTCAACATTACTTTTTCGGCAGGTAAACCCATTCGATTAGCCGTTGCATCAATAATTCTTTTATTAGCTTGGTGCGGCACTAACCAGGCAATATCGTCGCCGATTAATTGGTTACGTTGCAACAAATCGTATGCTGCATCCGCCATTCCTTTAACAGCAGCTTTAAATACCGGCTGGCCGTCTTGGTAGATATAATGTTCTTTTGCAGCAACCGTATCATTTGAAGCAGGTTTTAACGACCCACCCGCTTTCATATGCAGATATTCGCGGCCACCGCCATCGCTTTTTAATAAACTGTCTTTAATGCCATGGCCGGTTTCGGTAGGTTCTAACAAAACAGCACCGGCACCATCTCCAAAAATTACGCAGGTGGTACGATCGGTATAATCAACAATTGCGCTCATTTTATCAGCACCCACAACCACCACTTTTTTATAGCGGCCGCTTTCAATTAAAGAAGTACCCACTGTTAGGCTGTATAAAAAGCCCGAACAAGCGGCGCTTACATCAAATCCCCATGCATTTACAGCGCCAATTTTATCACAAACAATGTTTGCGGTTGCCGGAAACACCATATCGGGCGTAACGGTAGCAACAATTAAAACGTCAATTTCATCAGGACTAATGCCTCTTTTCTTACATAATTCTTGAACTGCGGGTGCGCACATATCGGAGGTTCCCAGGCCTTCACCTTTTAAAATTCGTCTTTCTTCCACCCCGGTGCGGGTTTTGATCCACTCATCGGTGGTATCAATCATGGTTTCGAGGATCGCATTGGTAAGTTTGTATTCGGGTACATACCCACCTACGGCCGTAATGGCGGCATTGATTTTTTGCATGCTTGTAACTTTAATGATTGCCAATATAACTTTCGCTTTCGCAAAAGCACCGCAAAAGTACATTAAATATCCTAAGGCATTGCATCTGCGAGGTTTGCACATTTTTCATTAATTTCGCTTTCTTCATTATTTGTATATGTACGCTTATTTGCAAGGAAAATTTACGTTTAAGAGTCCGGCGCTTGTGCACCTGGATGTAAATGGCGTGGGCTATGAAGTACATATTAGTGTAAATACCTATTCGCAATTGCAAGCTTTGGAAGCTGGTAAATTGTACACCTATTTGCAAATAAAGGAGGATGCCCACACGCTTTATGGCTTTTTTGAGCCTGCGGAGAAAGAAATATTTGTACAATTATTAAGTGTTTCGGGTATTGGTGCAGCAACTGCGCGTATGATGTTGTCTAACATGAAGCCTGCCGAAGTTTGTGCTGCTATATCTCAAGGCAACGTTAAGTTGTTGGAAAGCATCAAAGGAATAGGTAAAAAAACGGCAGAAAGATTAGTTTTAGAGCTGAAGGATAAAGTCAGCAAAACAACCCTTAGCACCAACAATAACCTCGTGGTGGGCAATAGTTTAGACCAAGATGCGTTAAATGCCTTAGTAGCGCTAGGTATTTCGCGTCCGATGGCCGAAAACGCTATCAAAAAAGTAAAACTGGCTGCTCCTGATATCAATCAATTAGAAGACCTGATAAAAAAAGCATTAAGAGCCATTTGATAAGAAATTTACGTTAACTGATTACCGGATGTTTTCGAAAAGAAATTTTGTACCAAATAGCTTGGGCATGCTTGTGTCTGCATTCTTTGCATTGCAGTTTTGTGCATCGCCTGTTCAGGCTCAAGGCAAAACGGATCCCCCTCCGTCGAAGCCAACTGATCCACCAACCAGCACAACAACCGTTGCGCCTGTTGGCGGAAAAACGTCGGCGCAGCCGCAACTGCTCCCAGACACCATCATTTATCCCAAAGGACCTTTGTTGTTCCCCATTCGCGACTATCGTGGCGATTTTATGAGCAGTGGCCCCCGCAGTACCTTTGATTTTAAACAACCATTAAACATTACCGATTCGGTTGCGTACGATTTTCGTACCCAATTATACACGTTGTACGAAAAAGTGGGCGACCGCTATTATCGCACACCGGTAACCTATACCCCCGAAGAATACTGGCAATTAAGAGGTCGTCAAGCAGAAAACGAATACTTTAAATCTCGCGGCAATACCATGAACCTGCTTAACCGTAAAATGGTTGGGCCCAAACTTTCATTGTATGATAACTTATTCAACCGCTTATTTGGAAACGGTAAAATTGATATCACGCCACAGGGTAATGTAGATATAACCGCGGGTTATCAAGGCCAAAATATTAAAAATCCAACCCTCCCCGAAAGGGCCAGAAAAAATGGCGGGTTTGATTTTAACATGAATGCCCAAGTAAATGTAAATGCAAGTATCGGCGATAAATTAAAATTTCCGATTAACTACAATACCTTGGCCAACTTCGGACAAGACAACCAGTTGAAGCTCGACTATACGGGCATGGATGATGAGATTATTAAAAGATTAGAGGCCGGTTCGGTACAATTTCCATCACGCAGCACTTTTATTCCGGGATCACAACAATTATTTGGTATCAAAAGCCAATTACAGTTTGGCAAATTGAATATCACCACCGTATTGGCCAATCAAAAATCGCAACGCCAGAGTGTGAATTTACAAGGAGGTGCAGCTGCGCAATTAATTGAATTTAAAGCCGACGATTATGAAGAGAATCGTCACTTTTTATTAGGTTCTTATTTCAAAGACAATTACAATAAGGTTCTATCACGCATACCGGCCGTAACCACCCCGGTGCAAATTTTACGTTTAGAGGTTTGGGTTACCAACCGAAACGGAAGCACTACTAATACCAGAGATATCGTGGGCTTGATGGATTTGGCAGAAAAAAACACCTACTTACAACCACCGGTTGTAAATAACTTACGCAATACCGATTTGCCTGATAACGGCGTGAACGATTTGTTTGGTCGTATCATCGGCGATAGAAGCAACCGTAACCCTGCGCAGGTTGTGAGTAATTTGGTGGCATTAGGTTTAGCACCCGTGCAAGATTTTGAAAAAACATTTGCGCGTAAACTCGATTCAACGCAATTTATTTTCAATAAACAAGCCGGTTATATTTCTTTAAGTCAGCCTCTGTTGCCGGATGAAGTTTTGGCGGTTGCCTATCAGTACACTTACAATGGTCGTGTTTATCAAGTGGGTGAATTTTCGCAAGATTTACCGCCCGACAGTGCCAATGCTACCCAAGAAATATTGTTCTTAAAATTATTGAAAGCCACATCGCAAAGGGTGAAATTACCTATTTGGCAATTAATGATGAAGAACGTGTATTCGGTAGGTTACGGTCAATTAGCACCTACTGATTTTAAACTAAACATGTTGTATCAAGAGCCCGGACAAGGTTGGAAGCGATATGTACCGTTTGGTGATAAAAATCAAGGAACGCCATTAATTTCTTTGGTGAATTTAGATCGATTAAATAATCAAAATGATCCGCAGCCTGACGGGGTTTTTGATTATGTAGAAGGCTTTACGGTGCTCTCGCAATACAGCCGAATTGTGTTTCCTGTATTGGAACCCTTTGGTAGAGATTTAGCGGCACAGGTTTACAATGTGGTGCCGGCCAATGCAAAAGATACTTTGTATTATGCTTTATACGATTCTATCAAAGCAGTTGCGCAACAGTATCCCAATTTGAACAGATTTGTAATGAAGGGATCGGCAAGAAGTTCCGGCTCTGCCGATATCAGCATTGGTTATAATATTCCACAGGGAAGCGTGAAAGTAACCGCCGGTGGACAAACCTTAATTGAAGGCACCGATTATGATATCAACTACGATTTAGGTACCATCAAAATTACCAACCAAGCCATATTGAATGCCGGTTTACCTGTACAGGTTAACTTTGAAAACAATGCGGCATTTGGTATGCAGCAAAGAAATTATTTAGGCTTACGCCTCGATTATATGGCAAAGAATACCGCCAAAGAACAATTGGCTATTGGTGGTACTTTGGTGCGTTTAGGCGAACGCCCCTTCTTTACCAAAAATGTGATGGGTGAAGAGCCAATCAGAAACACCATGTATGGTTTAGATGTGAATTATCGTAAAGAAATGCCACGTCTCACCAAATTATTGGATAAGCTTCCGTTTTACTCTACCACAGCACCTTCAACCATTAATTTTTACGGAGAAGGCGCCTATTTAAAACCGGGCCATGCACCTCAAATTGGTAGCGGTTCGGGTGGTACTGTTTACATTGATGATTTTGAAGGAAGTCGCTCCGGTATTGATCTTCGTTTCCCTGCTATCAGTTGGATGTTGGCATCTACACCGGCAGGCGCTACTAACGGTACCGACAACACGTTACTTTTTCCGGAAGCGACCTTGAACAATAACCTCAATTATGGAAAAAATCGTGCGAAGTTAGCATGGTATCAAATTGAGCCTTCGTTGCAGCAATTTAAAGGCGCCAATAACCCTATCGGGGAAAATAGAACAGAGTTAAGTGATCCGCGTGCACGTTTGATTAAGCAAAGCGAAATTTTCCCGCAACGTACTACAGATTTTGGGCAGAACCAATTAACCACTTTTGATCTAGCATTTTTCCCAACGGAGAAGGGCCCTTACAACTACGAAGACAATATACTCAACATCACCTCCGACAACAAACTAAAGTCGCCACGTACCAGATGGGGCGGGCTAATGCGTAATATTGATCAAACCGATTTTGAAACGGCGAATATTGAATTCATTGAATTTTGGATGCAAGATCCGTTTATACCTTTCGGCGATCGTGATCAAACCAATTCTCGTGGTGGTAGATTATACTTCAACTTGGGTAATATTTCTGAAGACATCATGAAGGATGGTAAACGATATTATGAAAACGGTTTACCTACGCCTAACTCACCTTTGCCCATTAGTAATTCTATTTGGGGTAAAGTACCTTTAAACCCGATTCAGGTAACCAACGCATTTAGTAACGATCCAAACGATCGTCTGTTTCAAGATATTGGTTTGGATGGGTTGAACAACGATTCAGAAGTAGTGGTACGTTCACAATACCTTACCAACTTACAAGGCATTTTAGGTGCACAAGCTTTGCAAGACGTACAACGTGATCCTTCTTTGGATGATTATATCTGGTACCGCGATGCTAGCTTTACGGCCAATGACGGTATTTTGAAGCGTTATAAAAACTTCAACAACCCACAAGGAAACTCTAAAGTAAATGATGGTTCGGCATTTTCATCAGCGGCTACTTTGTACCCCGATGGCGAAGATTTGAATCGCGATAATACCATGAACGAAACGGAAGAATACTTCCAATACATCGTTGAGGTAAAACAGCCGAACGACCCTAACATGCAAATTGGTACCAACTTTATCGTTGATAAAAAATTGGTGCCGATTACCGGCTTACCTGATGGATCAAGCCGTTCAGAATATTGGTATCAGTTCCGTATCCCGATTGGATCTTTCAATAAACGCGTGGGCAATATCCCTGATTTCAAATCCATTCGTTTTATTAGAATGTTCTTAACCGACTTCGACGAAGAAGTGGTGATGCGTTTTGGTAAGCTTGAATTAACCAGAAATATTTGGCGTCGTTTCCCTTTCAAAATTGATGAAACGGGTAATTACGTGGCAACCAATACCGAAGTTGAGTTTAGCGTAAACGGTGTAAACATTGAAGAAAACGATAAACGTTCGCCACTGCCTTATCGCACCCCACGAGATATTCAACGTCAGCAAATCCAAAGTAACAACGGTGTAAACTTGTTGCAAAACGAACAAAGTATGTCGTTACGTTTTTGCAATTTGGGTAAAAATGATGCAAGAGGCGTACAACAAACTTTTGCTAATCGCGATTTACGTCAGTTTGGAAAAATGTTGATGTACATCCACGCAGAGAACTTTGTTAAAACACCCGACAATGTAAAAGATGGTGATTTAAATGCGGTTATTCGTATCGGTACCGATTTTGCCAATAACTACTACGAGGTAAAAATTCCATTGTACATGACGCCGCTTTCGCTAGGATCTCAAAACCCGGCAACCGATCAATACAATGATTCTTTATGGAATCCTCGCAATACGTTGGAATTGGCTTTAGCTGAATTAACCAAACTAAAAGCCGAACGTAATTCAACTGGAGCGTCTCTCACTTCCGCTTACCGTAAACTTCAATCTAACGGTCATTATTATTCGGTAATGGGTGAACCCAATTTAGGAGAGGTACGCGGCATTTTAATTGGGGTTGAAAATGTAAATAATCCAAGTGCTTGCGGCGAAGTTTGGGTGAATGAACTGCGTTTAACTTCGATGAATGAAGAGGGTGCATGGGCTGCCATGGCACGTG
>JBJOQA010000266.1:0-6079 GCA_046050225.1 Bacteroidota bacterium
CGCCGGATAGCGGAAGTACAACCGCCAAAGTAGCCGTTTTGGGCTGGGGCTCTACCTACGGCGCCATTAAAACAGCCGTTAAAGAATTGCTCGACGAAGGCGAAGATGTTGCGCATATCCACTTGCGCCATGTAAATCCGTTGCCGGCAAATTTGGGCGAATTGTTATACGGTTATGATAAAGTGCTGATTCCTGAAATGAACAGCGGGCAATTACTGCAACTCATCCGAGCCAAATACTTGGTGCCTGCAGTTGGTTTCTCTAAAGTTCAAGGATTGCCCTTTACCACTACCGAATTGAAGCAAACCATTATTGATTTACTCAAAAGCAATTAACCATGACGCCCACTTTAACTGAACCAACCGAAAAATTGGTTGCAAAAGATTTCTCTTCCGATCAGGATGTGAAATGGTGCCCGGGTTGCGGCGACTATTCTATCTTGAAACAAGTTCAAACGGTATTTCCTGATTTGGGTATTCCGAAAGAACAATTTGTATTTATATCCGGCATCGGCTGTTCGGCCAGATTTACTTATTATATGGATACCTATGGTATGCACAGCATTCATGGCCGTGCTGCCGCTATTGCATCCGGCGTTAAAGCCGCTAACCCCGACCTCAGTGTTTGGATTGTTTCGGGTGATGGCGATGCGTTTTCAATTGGTGGTAATCATTTCATCCATCTGATGCGCAAAAACTTCGATGTTAATTATCTGGTATTTAATAATCAGATTTATAGTCTTACTAAAGGACAATATTCGCCCACTTCCGAAAAAGGAAAGGTAACCAAAACCACGCCTTATGGTTCTATCGACGAGCCTTTTAATCCTTCACAATTGGCTTTGGGCGCTAAATCTACCTTTGTGGCACGTACGCTCGATCGCGATCCGAAGCATATGCAAGCGATCTTGAAAAGAGCCAATGCGCATAAAGGCACCTCGTTCGTAGAAGTATATCAAAACTGTCCGGTATTTAACGATGCTGCCTTTTTTGAATTTTCTGAAAAGGAAACCAAAAAAGAAAGAGCACTATGGCTAGAACATGGTCAGCCCCTCGTTTTTGGCAACAATAACGAAAAAGGCATTCGCCTTGATGGACTAAAGCCCGTAATTGTGGATTTAACTACCGGCGAATACACTACGGATGATTTATGGATTCATGATGAAACCGATAAAACCAAGGCCTTGATTTTATCCGGCTTCTTTGATATGCCATTAGATTATCCACGCCCGTTTGGGGTTATTTATACCGAAGAGCGCCATGTGTACGACGAGGATATGCAGCACCAAATTGAAGCGGTGCAGCAAAAAAAAGGTAAAACAGCTTTGAATAAAATTTTGTCGGGCGATAAAACCTGGCATATTGTTTAAAGTCGAATGCATAGTAGGGGTTCGTGACAAATTATAACTTTGAGGTAATAACAAACACAAACCATCTATACAAGTAGGGGCCGATGCAGCAATGTATCGGCCTTTGCTTTTACAATTCGTGTATACGAAACCGGTTGTGTAAAATTGTAACCGATAGGCAGATTTGTTGAAGCAATACCTATCATTTATCCCTATATTGCTTTACAAAACGACTGCTATGCTCGCAAAAGAATACGCTATCACTATTCACGCCCCTGTACAAACCGTATGGTTTTGTTTGTGGAATACCTATCATTACCAACAATGGACACAGGCTTTTTGTAAAGGATCCTACGCTGTAACTGATGACTGGAAAGAAGGTACTGACGTACATTTTTTAACGCCTGACGGTCGCGGCATGTATAGCAAAGTTTCGGTTAACCAAGCGCCGTATAAAATGGAATTCACCCATTTAGGCAATATCATCAACTTTAAAGAAGCACCGGCTACCGAGGCTACACAAAAATGGAGCGGTGCAAAAGAATCCTATTTGCTTACCGAAAATAATGGTAGTACCCATTTGCAAATTAAAGCAGATGTAGATGAATCTTTTATAGATTTCATGGATAAAACCTTTCCGCAAGCCTTGGTCAATATCAAAACGCAAGCTGAAGATTTTTATATAACGGTTCAAGCTTCGGTAAGCGGAAGTTTAGAGCATGTTTGGAAAAAATGGACAAGTCCGCAAGACGTATTACAATGGAATGCCGCTTCCGACGATTGGCATACCACAGCAGCCGAAAACAATCTCACCGTAGGTGGAAAATTTAAATACCGCATGGAAGCTAAAGACGGTAGTATGGGTTTTGATTTTGAAGGGGTGTACACGCGAGTTGAACCGCAAAGTTTAATTGCTTATGTTATGGGGGATGGCCGAAAAGTAAACATTCATTTTGAAGAAAAGGGCGAAGAAATACTAGTTACCGAATCGTTCCATCCCGAACATATGAATAGTTTTGATTTACAATATTTGGGTTGGCAACAAATTATGAATCGCTTTAAAAATTACGCAACACAAGCAAACTAAGCACCATGGCAAATAATACTTATCCCTGTATTTGGATGGATGGAACGGCTGCTGAAGCCGCAAACCTGTATACGCAAGCTTTTCCAAACTGCAACATAATTTCTAACAATGGCATGGTGGTAAATTTTGCCATCAACGGTAGAAAAATAATGCTCTTAAACGGTGGTCCTTTGTTTAAAATAACACCCGCCCTTTCAATGATGGTGAATTTTAGCTCGGCCGAAGCCATTGAATCCGCTTGGAATCAATTAGCCGAAGGCGGAAAAATAATGATGCCGTTAAATCAATATCCTTGGGCGGAAAAATATGGATGGGTAGTGGATCGTTTTGGCATGACTTGGCAGTTGATGTTAGGCGATTTACCGGCCGGAGCATCTACCGTTAACCCCTGCTTTTTATTTGTAGGTGCGCAATATGGCAATGCCGTTGCAGCGATGCAACACTATGCGGGTATTTTGAAGGAAACCAAAATCATTCATACCGATTTTTACACGGCTGCCGAACAACCCATGGAAGGAAAATTAAGATTCGGGCAATTTACGATAGGCACCCAAATATTCAATATCATGGATGGTTTTGGTGGGCATGAATTTGATTTTAATGAAGCGGTTTCTATTGTGGTAGAATGCGAAAATCAAGATGAAATTGATCATTATTGGAACGAACTTACTAAAGGCGGCTCCGAATCGCAATGCGGTTGGTTAAAAGATCAATTTGGCGTTTCTTGGCAAATTATTCCAAAAGTATTGGCTTCGTTGATGTCGGATCCGGCAAAAGCACAAAAAGTAATACAGGCATTTTTGCCTATGAAAAAAATGATTATTGCCGATTTGATTGCTGCTGCCGAAAAAGAATAAAGGACGAATAGTTTGTAAGAAGTATTGGTATTTTAAAAATTGAGAAGCATATCATAATTCTCCCCATGATAACTAAACTGCCCTAAAGTAGTAAAGCCAAGTTTTTGATAATAACTTACTGCATTACTATTATCGGCTTGCACGCCACCCCATAAAATAAGCCGATGAACGCCCTTCGTTTTTAAATCTGCAATCATAAAATGGAACAGCCGGGTTCCAAGTCCTTGGCCCTGCCAAGCATCGGCCACCGAGGGTGCAAAAGTTGCATCGGTTTGCGCATTTAGGGTAATGCCATAACCTTCCAATCGGGATTGATCGTGCGTTAAAAAACCAATTTGAATAATCGAATAGGCAATAACGTTAGTACCCGATTCATCTAGTGCGATATAACCCATTCGGTTAGCATTTTGCTGATAAAAGTTTAGAACCGATAAGTAATCGTAAGCATGCGGACCAAAACGCGACTTCGTTGTTTGGCTTAGGTTTTGCAAATACGTTACCAGCATCTCCAAATGGCTCGGCAACAATTTTTTTAAAAAAACAGATTGATTGTTTTTGGTAACAACAAGCATTTAGGCCAGCTTTAGGTGTTCAGTAAAAACGGTTATAATCGATAGCAAAATCGTAGTCCAAGTGTAAAATTAGGAATAATGTAACGCCCCTCTTTTAATGCATCATTCTCGTTGCGCATTGCAGGAATACTTAAATCAATTGGACTTTCAATTTGATCGATTGCCGCATCAAACTCTTTAAACCTTGTTTCAACATTTCTATTTCTAAAACCTGCACCTATATAGCCGTCTAGCAAAAAATGCCGATCAATAGAAAATTGCATACCCACCACCACATTGGCACCCCAAACGGTTTTCTTTACACCAAATACATCCACTTTTTGTGGCAATGTACTGTCTAAATTATGGTAAAATGAAATTTGGGTATTATGTTGATCGCGGGTAAAAAATAAATTACCGGCTGCATAAACGGTTTTCCATAAACCGGGCTGGTTTATAAATGGATAAACGCGTAACTCGGTTTTAATTTTAAATCCTTTTGAAGGAATGAAGCTACTGTCTTTCGCATCCATAAAACTTTGGCGATACTTAATCCCTGCCTCATTATACCAACTTAAATTTTTTGAAAATCGCCATTCAACGCCTGCTTGAATGGTTGGAAAACTAATATCATCTATTAAAGCAAGCGGACAAATTTTTACATTCACGCTATCGCGCTGCGCCTCTGTTTGCAGAAAAAATAAAATAAAAAGTATGCTTATCAAAACGCGCATACCCAAAGTTGATGGTTTCTAATAACAATACCAATGATTATTCTTTCACAACTTCCATAGCTACCCTAAAACCAATATCAAAGCTCGGGGCATTGTATTTTTTCTCGCTCTTTATTTGTACCAGATATGGAGGATCATTAAAACCGCCACCCATCGCAATACCGGCGTCTTGTACCATTTCGGCAACATTGCCACTCATATTGTAAAGTCCGAACGAGTTAGGAAAATATGCATTTACGGCAGCGGTAAGCGTAATACGTTTTTGAAAAGTATCCGGCAGCTCGATATATTTTTTTTCAATTGAATCATATCTTAAATCGATATGCCGATAATTACACAAATCAGCTTTTCTATTATTTTGAATATAGCCGCTACCCCAAGGATAAGTACGTGTTGTATCGCCCTTATTCGCTGCAAAAATCCATTCCGCCTTGGTTAATAGTCTAAATTCAACTTGCTCAAATTTTCTCTTAGGGTTTTGATTATACTGTTGGGTAAGCCAATTACAATACAGCTTGGCCGCATCATAACATACCCCTACTACCGGATAATTACTATATGCCGGATGGCGAAAATAATAGGTCTTAATCGGTTCCTGATAAGCCGCCAATGCAATCCAACAATTCGTATCGGGCAAACACTGTTGATATTTTTTTTGCTGCTCGCTACTTTGAAGTTCCTCCAAAAATAAATGATAGGAGGCATTGGTTACCTCATATTTACTTACCCAAACATTGCTTTTAATACTTGTAAAGTCTTTTTTAAAATTAATCGGCTGCGTGTTGGATTGTGCTTTAAGTAAACTGCCGACTAAAAGTAAAAAAGCAGTAGCTAAAAATGTTTTTTTCATACTGCGTTAGTTTATTGTTGCTTATGAAGTATTCCAACTAGATATGCTACTATTACGTAGGAAATTGGTTAATAAACCACAACGAAATCTGTTTAAAAGTAAGCCAATTTTGCAGCAGAAATTGTTAAACCTAGTGTACGTTTCTAAATAGCAATAACTGTTTTTCCAACATAGTCAATACCTCATCAATATTGGCTTGCAAGCCGCCTGCAGAAATGGTAATGGGTGTACCTCGATCTTTCAAATTGGCCTCCATTAATTTTCTTTTGAGTATACCTTCTTGTCGTTGAATATACTGCTCGGGGTTTTTAACCAAAATGAGTAACATCCTTTGTTTCATCACTTCAATTTTGGCTATTTGTATTACATCTTCCCATGGTATAAAGCCTACCGTTACCGCGCTCGAATTGTCGGTAATGCCCTTTTCGTCGATAATCATACCCGGTGTTTTTTCAAACAACTTCTTTATAAAATAAGTGATACCCCAACCAAAAAATAATACGCAACAAGAGGCACCACCATATTTCACCCAAGCGTCGTTAAATACAAAATTATCAATTTGGGGGCGGTTAATTAATATCCAAAGTCCGGTAGTAAATAACCCAATTGAAATCAATAATGCTCGAATTATTTTTTTCTTACTCATTTTAAT
>JBJOQA010000267.1:0-2859 GCA_046050225.1 Bacteroidota bacterium
TAAGAGTAACTTACGAGTACTTTAAGTCACTACCCAAAGATGAACTTTATAAATTACCAAAAGAATTTGCAAAAAACCCTAAGCCATAAGGCTTGGGGTTTTCCCTTTTTTAGCGTTATTAACTACTGTTTTCGTGTAGTTAACTGCCCAAAAGTGCTATAATTAGCGAACTTAAAGTACTTTTGCCAAAAAATTCCCGTCAGGGGCTTCATGAATATGTATCAGGATCTTATAGAAAAGAAAAAGAAACTCGCAGTTATTGGACTAGGCTATGTTGGTTTACCCATTGCACTGGAGTTTGCCAAGAAAATTAAAGTAATTGGTTTCGATATCAACGCCAAGCGTGTAGAAATGATGCGCAATAGCATAGATCCAAGCCAAGAATTAGAAAAAGAAGCCTTTGATGGTTGTGATATTGAATTCACTTGTGATCTCGAAGTTTTAAAGCAAGCCAATTTTTATATTGTTGCTGTTCCAACTCCGGTAGATGAGCATAACGTACCTGATTTAATTCCGGTGCAAAAAGCTAGTGAAACCATTGGAAAAGTAATTAAGAAAGGTGACTATGTGGTATTTGAAAGTACCGTTTATCCGGGCTGTACCGAAGAAGATTGTTTACCGATTATCGAAAAATTATCCGGGCTTAAAAATGTAACCGACTTTAAATTGGGCTACTCCCCCGAAAGAATTAATCCGGGAGACAAAGAACATACCCTTGCCAAAATTGTAAAAGTGGTAAGCGGTTGCGATGCCGAATCTTTGGAAGTGGTAGCAAAAGTTTATGAATTGGTCGTAACCGCAGGTGTGCATCGTGCATCTTCCATCAAAGTTGCTGAAGCAGCCAAAATTATTGAAAATACCCAACGCGATTTAAACATCGCCTTAATGAATGAATTATCGATCATTTTTGATCGCATGAATATCAACACTTACGAAGTATTGGAAGCCGCAGGTACCAAATGGAATTTCTTGAAATTTCAACCGGGTTTAGTAGGTGGACATTGCATTGGTGTTGACCCCTACTATTTAACTTACAAATCGAAAGAATTAGGCTATGATAGTCAGGTTATTTTAGCCGGACGTAATATCAACGATGGCATGGCCGGATATGTTGCCAAAAAAGTACTACAACATATCATTGTAAATAATGGCAATGTAAAAGATGCAAAAGTATTGGTGATGGGTGCCACTTTTAAAGAAAACGTAAGTGATATCCGCAATAGTAAAGTAGCGGATGTAGTAAGAGAATTGAAATCTTTTTCTTTGAATGTAGAGGTTACTGACCCCTATGCAGAGAGTGAAGAGTTACAACACGAATACGGTTTTGAATTGGTAAAAGAAATTGGAACCAATTACGAAGCCGTGATAATTACGGTACCGCATGGCGCTTATCAAGTTTTGGATGATGCCTATTTTGCAAGCATTACCAAACCCAAAGCATTAATTGCAGATTTAAAAGGTATTTATCGTAACAAAATTAACAGCAGAATTTACTGGAGTTTATAATCCCCCATTTTTTAATGAGCAATTTTCATCAAAAAGATATTAGTAACAATAGTTTTTTAGTAACCGGCGGCGCCGGATTTATCGGTAGTCATATTGCTGAATACTTACTAAAAAATGGCGCCAGCAAAGTACGCGTATTAGATAATTTAGTGAATGGGTTTCAAAGCAACTTAGATCATTTACGGCAGTACAGCAATTTTGAAATGTTAGAGGGCGATATTCGTAATGCAGACACATGCTTGCAAGCATGCGCCGGTATCGACTATGTAAGCCATCAAGCTGCGCTTGGATCAGTACCGCGTTCAATTAAAGAGCCTCTTTATTTTACCGAAGTAAATGTGGGGGGCTTTGCCAATATGCTGAAAGCGGCTGTTGACAATCAAGTGAAACAATTTGTATATGCTTCTTCTTCTTCGGTGTATGGGGATGAACCTACCCTGCCTAAATTAGAAAGTCGAATCGGCAATTGCTTATCCCCTTACGCTGCTACAAAAAAAACCAACGAATTATACGCCCAAGTATTTGCCGATGTTTACGGTATGCGTTTAATGGGCTTTAGATATTTTAATGTTTTTGGTCCGCGCCAAGACCCCGACGGTGCTTATGCGGCGGTTATTCCATTATTTGTAAAAGGCATGATGAAAAATTTGCCAGTATACATAAATGGAGATGGTGGTCAAACTCGCGACTTTACCTTTGTTGAAAATGCAGTGCAGGTTAATGTAAAAGGAATGCTTACCGATAACCCTGAAGCATTGAAGCAAGTTTACAATGTGGCTGTTGGCGAAAACTACTCCGTAAATTATTTATATGAGGCCGTGAAAAATCACTTGGGCATTGAACATGCAGCAACTTATCGCGAGCCGAGAGCAGGTGATATTCGCAATTCTTTGGCAGATATCAGCTTAGCAAAAAATCTTTTGGGTTACGAACCAACAAAAAAATTTGAAGACGGGCTAAAAGAAACAATTGATTTCTTTAAAAAGCGTTATGCATAAAAACGTTTTTTAATTTTCAAAAAAAAGCACCCCCATATGCCATTCACAGCAACCGCAATACCTGATTTATTGGTATACGAACCTCGTGTATTTGAAGATAGTCGAGGCTATTTCTTCGAAAGCTACAACTTTAATAGTTTTAATGCCGATGGTGTTAGTATGACCTTTGTTCAAGACAATCAAGCACGTTCTACCTACGGTGTTATCCGTGGTTTACATTACCAACTTGATCCACATGCACAAACCAAATTAGTGCGTTGTTTACAAGGACGCATTTTAGATGTGGCCGTTGATTTACGCGTTGGCTCTCCTACTTACGGTAAAGTATTTACGATTGAATTAACAGCAGAAAATA
>JBJOQA010000268.1:0-19917 GCA_046050225.1 Bacteroidota bacterium
GGATGTTGCTGCAGCAGTTGTTGAATAACCGGAACGGTCATAGCCACATCACCCATCGCCGAAAATCGAATAGCAACAATATGTGTTTTTTTGTTCAAAATTATTTAGCCGATTGTTGATAAAGTACCGGATTTAAGGCCGGATCATTATACATTTTCATTTGCTTATACACTTTCATGAATTTTCTGCCTGCGGCGATATCTTCTAATAAAGTGTCGATGGCAGTTGATAAATCTTTTCGTTGCTCCAATAAAATGGCCAATTTCTGCTCACAGGCTTGCACATGAGATGCGGTTGCATCGGTGCGTGTGGTTTCTTGCTGCATATGAAAAATTTTCAATGCCAAGATGGATAAGCGGTCAATGGCCCAAGCAGGACTTTCGGTATTGATCGTTGCTTCCGGTAACACCGAAACAGATTGATATTGTTGTAAAAAATAACTGTCAATATATTCCACCATATCCGTACGTTCCTGATTGCTTTTATCAATCCAGCGTTTAATCACCAATGCCTCTGCCGGATCAATCTGTGGGTTTCTAATTACGTCTTCCAAATGCCACTGTACCGTATCAATCCAGTTTTTATGGTAGAGTAGGTGGGCTACATCAGCCACCGGGTATGGGTTATTAATGGTTGCATAAATATCATCCTGCACATGATAATCGGCAATACATTGATCAAATATTTGATTGCTTTGTGTTGTAAATTTCATCTGAATACCTAAGCGTTTTTTTGCTTTCTAACTGCAAGATAATACATTGGAATCCCTGCAAGTACAATTGCCAATCCAAAACCTGCATAAACCGGTTTCATTTTAACTAAAAATACACAAAAGGTTAGGGCTAATAGGATGTAAATAGCCGGCAAAACCGGATAGCCAAATGCTTTGTAAGGACGCTCTAATTCTGGTCTTTTTTTGCGTAAAACAAAGATGCCATAAATGGTTAGTGCATAAAATAATACCACAACAAATGAAATCATATCCAACAAATCACCATACTTGCCGCTCAGGCAAAGTAAAGCAGCCAAAGCACATTGAATCCATAAGGCAAATTCGGGTACTGCATTTTTATTTAGATTTTCGGCTTTTTTAAAAAATAAGCCATCTTTAGCCATGGTATTATAAACGCGGGCACCGGCCAAAATCAATCCATTGTTACAACCAAAAGTAGAAACCATAATCATGATGGCAATTACTTTTGTGCCCATATCGCCAAAAATAATATTACTGGCTGCAACAGCCACTCGATCTTTTTCTACGTGCGCTAAATCATTTAGCGGCAAAACGGCTAAATAAACAAGGTTGGCACATACATAAATGATGGTTACAATTAAGGTGCCCATAAATAAACTCAAACCAATATTTTTCTTTGGATTTTTTATTTCTCCTGCAATAAAGGTTACGTTATTCCAAGCATCACTGCTAAACACCGAACCCGACATCGCTGCCGCAATACCGCCCATTAATGCCAGGCCGCTAATTTCGGTTACATTAAAGCCAGCATCCGGATTGCAAATTTCTTTTAAACTGGTGCTGGTGGCTGTCCAAGCATTCGCCCAGTTGGCATTCCAAACATCCGTATTAAAAGCTAAGAATCCGGCGATAATCAAACCAAATAGTGAAATCAATTTGGTAGAAGTAAATATATTTTGAATCCATTTGCCGCCTTTCACACCCTTGGTATTGGTGTAAGTAAGAAACACAATCAATACAATCGACATTACCTGTGCTGCGCTGATGGAAAAGAAAACCGGTGCATTACAAGCATCAACACCGGTTTGTATTTTTAAAAGTTTATTGTCTTCGCTCAACCATGGAATTAAATAAGCTGCAAATTTTGAAAATGCCACACCCACCGCAGCAATAGTAGCGGTTTGAATTACGGCAAAAAAGCTCCATCCATACAAAAAACCTGCTAGGGGATTAAACGCTTCTTTTAAATACACATATTGCCCCCCGGCTTTGGGAAACATACTACTCAACTCGCCATAGCTTAATGCTGCTGTAAGCGTCATAAAGCCGGTTATCAGCCATACGGCAATTAGCCAGCCGGCACTGCCTACTTGGCGCGTGATATCGGCACTTACTATAAATATTCCGGAGCCAATCATAGATCCTGCAACAATCATGGTGGCATCCCATAACCCTAAGGTTGGTTTGTAGCTGTTCGTTTCGGTTGTCATAATAAAAAAATCCCGTTTGGTGTAACGGGATGAAGATAAATAAATATGGTGGAATTATTTTTTGTCGGTGGTTTTAATCCATTCGTTTAACCCTTTAACAATTTCCGGTGTAATATTTCGCGTACTGTCTTTGTAGAACAAGTACTCCATACCACTTCCAGTTGCAAAAATGTAGGTATAACGTTGATCTTTATTAAACTCACTTAAAAAAGTTTTCAATTTGGTTTGCAATTGTTCATTGATTTTGGCACTTTTGGCAGCCAAGGCCTGACCGCGTTCTTGTCTTGCATTTTCAATGCTGCGTTGTTTGTCTTGTAAAATGGCTGAAAACTGTTGGGCTTCTTGATCGGTGATAGCTTTACCTCTTTGTAAAAACTTGTTTTTTTCAGCTTCTAATTGAATATAGGCACTTTGGTAATCGTTGCCGATT
Source organism: Bacteroidota bacterium (assembly GCA_046050225.1). Lineage (GTDB taxonomy): Bacteria > Bacteroidota > Bacteroidia > Chitinophagales > Chitinophagaceae > Ferruginibacter. The sequence goes on from JBJOQA010000268.1 coordinate 2,615, forward strand.
TTGGTTTGCTCTACTTCAATTTCATCTTTTTGTTGTTTGATATAAGCTACATTACTGTAAATAGAATCAATGTCAACATAAGCTGTTTTACCCTTTCCGCCTGCGGTGTCGCGGGCAAATTTAGCGGCGCCTGCTTGGCTGCCTGTTGCACATTTATGACCGAAAAAATGGAGGTAGTAAAGAACGGCAACTGCAATAACTAAAACAACATTTAGAATAGTGGAAAATTGTTTCATTCAAAAATTTTTAATTGGCAATGGGCTGCAAGATAGGCAGTATCTCATGTTTTGCCATGAAAATTTGTAATTTTTAGGAGAGGGTTAACAGCAATCACTTTTAAAAGGCTAACATATATGGAGCAGGTATAATGCGATCTTCCGTTTTACTCTTTATGGCGTAGGCAAATCCTTTTTGAATGGAATAAGCGCCGTATTCGCCTTTTTTATTTACCGCTACAAAGCCTACCTGTATTTGCGCCGCTTTTTTGCGATCGCGATTTACAATACGTTCAACAGCTTTTTTGCAGGCGAGTTCGGGCGAATAGCCTTGACGCATAAATTCTACCACTAAATGGGTGCCACAAATTCGTATAACTTCTTCACCAACACCGCTAGAAGTGGCTGCGCCTACTTCATTATCTACAAATAAACCGGCACCGATTACGGCCGAATCGCCTACGCGTCCATGTAATTTAAAAGCCATACCGCTGGTGGTTACACCGCCACCTAATTGGTTGTTTGCATCTAAAGCAATCATACCCATGGTATCATGGTTAGGGCTGCCATCGCTTAAAAAATAAGGCGAAAACGGGCCATGCTGAGATTTGTTTTCGATATTTAATACCGGTTTGTATTCACTTTTCTTCAGCCATTCACGATAGCTTTTTTCGGCATCTGGTGAAAGAGTGGCCGGCTCTTTAGTAAATCCATTTTCTAAAGCAAATTGTTGTGCGCCATCACCAACTAATAATACATGCGGTGTTTTTTCCATTAGCTTTCGCGCAACTGCAATGGGATTTTTAATTTGTTCTAACCCTGCTACAGCACCGCAATTGGCGTGTTCGTCCATGATACACGCATCCAACGTTACAATCCCATCTCTATCCGGGTTTCCGCCTAGTCCAACACAGCAAGAAATTTTATTTTCAATATAAATGCCGCCTGCCTCAATGGCATCTACTGCACGGCCGCCATTTTGTAAAATTGACCAAGCCGCGTTATTTACATTTTTGCCCTCATCCCAAGTGGAAATCATCACAGGACCGCTACCGCTCAAAATATTGGTGGCATTTTTAAAACTTAAAAAAGGTGCACTGAGTGCAGATAGGCTGATAAAATTTCTACGATTCATAAATAAAAATATGGTTGAAAATAATCAATAATTGATTAAACAGGGTTGCCTTGTTTAATTCTGCGCTTATTTATTTTTCTTTAGAAGCAGTAATAGCCAAATTGCTGCAATCAAAGCAATAATGGCGCTCATTCCAAATGCAATAGAAGCGCCCCATTTTTGCCAAATGATCGCAGCTGAAAAACTAGCAAACAAGGCAGCTAAACTTTGCAATGCAGCATAAGTGCCCAAGGCAGTGCCGGCTTCTGCTTGGGTAACGGTGTTACTAATCATAGCCTTTGCAACGCCATCGGTTAATGCTGCATAGATGCCATAAAAAATAAATAGCGGAATTAAAAAGATTGCGGTATCAAACATCGAAAATCCACCATACACCAAGGCGAATATTAATAAACCTGTAATGAAAATTATGGGCAAACCTAAACGGTCGGCAAGTTTTCCGGCAGGATAAGCTAGTGTAGCAAAAACTAAATTATAGGCGATATACATTAAAATGACGGTTGTATCTGTATAGCCGCATTGCTTACTATACAATAATAAAAATAGATCCGAACTGTTGATGCAAGCAAACAATAATAAAGGTGGAAGCAATTTTCTATAGGCAAGTGGAGAACGGGCCCAATATTTTGTCCAGTTTGTAGGTTTTGCCTCGGTAGGGTTTATAATTTCTTTTTCTTTTAAAAGCCATGTACTGGCTATCGCCAGGATACCGGGCAATGCTGCTACCATAAAAAGAAGTGCATATCTGCCCGGAAAAAAATGCAGTAACGCCAAAGCAATTAGGGGACCAAAAACAGCACCGATAGTATCCATACTGCGATGAAACCCAAATACGGCTCCGCGGTTGGAAGTATTCGATTCATTACGAAGCATTGCATCCCGCGGAGCGGTTCTAATTCCTTTGCCCAGTCGGTCGATTAAACGGGTGCAAAAAATCCAACCGGGAATAAAACTGAGCGCCATCAAGGGTTTGCTAACAGCACTTAATAAATACCCCAATCGGATAAACGGCAATCTTTTTTGCATTAAATCACTTTGATACCCGAAATAGCTCTTTGATAATCCGGCAATCGCTTCTGCCAATCCTTCCATCAAACCAATTAATAGAATAGGGTAGCCAATTGATTGTAAAAATCCCGGCATTACCGGATATAGCATTTCTGAGGCCATATCAGTGCATAAACTTACTACCGAGAGCAGGAGGATATTGCGGGTAATGGTTGCAGGTTGGCGCAAGGTTTTAGTAATTTTTTAATCAAAGTAGGAAATAGTTGGTAAATTGCAGTTGTAAAATCTGATATTCCGGTACTTATCAATCTTTACATCCTGGCATCAAACCTCCTCTGCGATGCAACCGGCAGGATGAATTTCTTGAAACACAAGTCGGATCATTGGAATATATTTATATTCAATCAATACCTATTGAATTCAAAATTGTAATTAGAACATGAACAAAAAGAAAAAAACAGTGGAAAAGAAAAGTAGCCATACGCATACACTTAAAGGCGTATTGGATATTTCGCGCAGCGGAATGGGCTACGTGATTGTAGAAGGGCTTGAAAAAGACATTATGATTCGGCCTAACGATTTTAATCGCGCCTTTCATGGCGATACCGTTAGCGTGCAAGTAAATAAACATACCATGCCCGGTAAAAGAGTAGAAGGGAAAGTGGTAGATGTCGTTCAACGGAAACAAACCGATTTTTTAGGCACCGTACAAATTAATAGAGATATCGCGTTTTTTATCCCTGCCGGGGAAAAAGGCATGCCCGATTTTTTTATAGCACCCGAGTTACTTAATGGGGCTGTAAATGGAAGTAGGGTAATGGCCAAGTTTTTACGTTGGGAAAAAAATAGCAAAAAGCCCGAAGGCGCAATTATTCAAGTATTGAAGGCCGAAGACTTAAATGATTTGGCCATGCAAGAAATTTTATTAGATGGGGGATTCCCGCTTTCATTTGATAAAGTTTTATTAGATGAAGCCGCTTCACTCAGTGCAGAAATAACTGCAGAAGAGTTAGCAAGTCGTAAAGATTTTAGAGATACCCTAACCTTTACGATTGACCCTGTGGATGCGCGCGATTTTGATGATGCGATTTCTATAAAATCAATTGATGTAGATACCTTCGAAATAGGTGTGCATATTGCAGATGTAAGCCATTTTGTTCGTCCGGGTACAGCTATGGATGATGCTGCTTACGAACGCGCTACCAGCGTGTATTTGCCGGATCGCGTAAATCCAATGTTGCCCGAAAAAATTAGCAATGAATTGTGCTCGTTACGCCCACATGAAGATAAATATACCTTCTCGGTTTTATTTAAAATCAATCGTTCGGGTAAGATTTTAGATCGTTGGATTGGACGTACTTTAATACATAGCAATCATCGGTTTACCTACGAAGACGTTCAAGAAATTATAGAACAAAAAGAAGGGCAATACGCAACAGAAGTATTATTGCTGAACGATTTGGCACAACATTTTAGAAAGGAGCGATTTGCCGCAGGTGCCATTAACTTTTCTTCGCAGGAAGTGCGTTTTAAATTGGATGAGAAGGGCAAACCAATCGGTATTGTGATTAAAGAAAGCAAAGAAAGCCATCAATTGGTGGAAGAGTTTATGTTATTGGCCAATCGTGCCGTTGCCGAATTTATTTCAAAGATTAAAGTAAATGGCAAAGCAATTCCGTTTCCTTACCGAATTCATGATACGCCCGACGAAGAAAAATTGGTTCCATTTGCAGCTTTTGCAAGCAAATTTGGTTACAAATTCGATTTAAAGGATGAGATGGCCGTTGCAAATTCTTTTAACCAATTATTGAAAGAGGTGAATGGCAAGCCCGAGCAACATGTTTTGGAGCAATTGGGAATTCGCACGATGGCAAAAGCTATTTATACTGCCGAAAATATTGGTCACTATGGTTTGGGATTTGAACATTATTGCCATTTTACCTCGCCCATTCGCCGATATCCGGATGTAATGGTGCATCGCATTTTACAACAATGTTTAGATCAGCAAGCGCAGGCCGATGCTAAAATGGAAGAAAAATGTAAACATACTAGCGAGCGAGAAAGAAAGGCGATGGAATGCGAACGTGCTGCCAATAAATACAAGCAAGTTGAATTTATGCAGCAATATGTGGGTGAAACTTTTGATGGCGTTATCACCGGTGTTGCTTCATTTGGTTTTTTTGTTGAAACTGTTTTGCATAAATGCGAAGGTTTGGTTGCCGTGCGCGATTTGATGGATTACGATGATTTTAGGTTGAACGAAGCCGATTATGCTTTAGTTGGTTTGCGCAGCGGACATAAATTTAGAATGGGCGATGCCGTTAAGATTTTAGTAGTGGCGGCCAATTTAGAAAAAAGACAATTAGATTATCATTGGGTAACCGATTTGGTAGGCACCAAACCCAAAAACAAAATAAAAAAATAACGCTTAATCAACAATGTGCAAATCACTTTGTTGTATTTTGATTAAGCTATTAACGAATTTTAAGATGCATTCATTTACAGAAATTTCCGGCTTATTTGAGCAACATTTTCAAGGACGACATTTTCCAACGCATACGCCAACTTTATACGATCCGGCGCAATATATATTGCAATTGGGCGGCAAAAGAGTAAGGCCTGTAGCCGTTTTGATGGGAAATGAGTTATTTGATGAAATTCATGAAGATGCTTATCCGGTGGCAACTGCGATTGAATTGTTTCATAATTTTAGTTTGATTCATGATGATATCATGGACAAGGCGCCTTTACGCAGAGGCATGGCAACTGTTCATGCACGTTATGGAGAATCTACTGCTTTGTTAGCCGGCGACGTAATGTTGGTGCAAGCTTATGAGTATCTCAATAGAATTAAACCGCTCCACTTAAAACAAGTGCTTCAATTATTTAATACCACCGCACGCGAAGTTTGTGAAGGGCAGCAACTAGATATGGATTTTGAAAAAAGGGAGGAAGTAACGCTAGCAGAGTATGAAAACATGATTGCGTTAAAAACATCTGTTTTGTTGGCTGCTAGTTTACAATTGGGTGCCATTATTGGAGGTGCCAGCGAATTTAACCAACAACATATTTACGGATTTGGCAAAAATATTGGTATTGCTTTTCAGGTGCAAGATGACTTTTTAGATTGTTTTGGTGATCCTGAAAAATTTGGCAAACAAGTAGGTGGTGATATCCTCGCCAATAAAAAAACCTTTTTAATGATTCATGCATTAGAAGCAGGTGGAGCCGCTGCAAAAGCAGAATTATTGCGTTTGATGGCAGAAAATCCATCTAATAAGGTTGAAAAAGTTCTTGAAATTTATACAGATTGTAAAGTAGGTGACTGGGCCCAACAAATGAAAGATAAATATGTGGCCACCGGTTTAAGTCACTTGGAAGATATAGCGGTTCTACAAAAAAGAAAAGAGCCGTTACAAGAACTGGCTCTTTTCTTAACCAACCGAACGTATTAGTACCAAACTTCTATACTCGCAAATAAAAGAAGGCACTAATAAGCTTTTCATAACAAGCATTGCCGAATTATTATTCGCATAATGCGAAACCAACCTGTTCAAGCAATCGCGTGACGGAAATTCCGTCTATTACAATTTGTTTATCAGACAATCCAATCGCTAAAAATCTCGTAAAATTTGTTGAATCATACCGCTTTTCACTTCCACATTTGAACCATTTAGCAACAATGATTACGTTGTTATTGGACACAAAGAAACCAAGGTTTAACTTACAAAATAATGACCTTGATTGGCGCGAAAACTGATTGTTGTCATTTTTTAGAAGGATAAAACTGATTTTTATATAGAATTGCGATAAATACCCCCATTTTTTGGCTTCAAAAAAATAGCTTTTCAGTTCAGCACAAATTGTTTTAATTTCCCCGAATATTTTAAAACGAAGCATGTCTAACTCATTATTCAGAACAAAGAAAATCGCCAATATTTTGGCAGAAGGTAGTGATGATCCACACGGTGGCGGTCATGGGCTCAAAAGAATACTTTCTTTAAAGGATTTAACCTTTTTTGGAATTGCTGCAATTTTAGGTGCAGGTAGCTTTAGTAGTTTAGGCGGTGCCGTATTTCATGGTGGCCCCGGCGTGGTGGTTTTATTTATCATTACGGCCATTGCTTGTGCATTTACTGCTTTTTGTTATTCAGAATTTGCAAGTAGAATACCGGTAGCCGGTAGTGCTTATACTTATGCTTATGCCTCCTTCGGCGAAATGTTTGCATGGATTATAGGTTGGGCCTTAATTATGGAGTATAGTATCGGTAATATTTATGTTGCCTATAGTTGGAGCGATTATTTTACCTCCTTTTTAGGTAAGTTGAGTATTCACATTCCTGAGTATTTGTGCACTAGTTACATGGAAGTAAAAGACGCGCTAGCCGAAGGTAGCACTCGCCCCGATGTGTTAGCGGCTTGGAATCAGGCGCCACAAATTGGCGGACTACATATCATTTTTGATTTACCTGCTTTGTTGATTAATTTCTTTATTACGGCCTTGGTTTTTAGAGGCATCAAAGAAAGTAGAAACTTCAGCAACTTGATGGTGATTTTGAAAATGGTAGTAGTTGGGTTGGTGATTTTGGTAGGGGGATACTTAGTTTTTTCTAAAGGATTAACGGCTAATTGGATGCCTGCCGATGATAAAGGATTGCCCAATTTTATGCCAAATGGATTTAGTGGTGTAATGATGGCGGTAAGTAGTGTTTTCTTTGCCTATATTGGTTTTGATGCAGTGAGTGTATTGGCCGAAGAAAGTAAAAATCCGCAACGCGATTTGCCACGCGGTATGATTTTATCATTAGTGATTTGTACCATTGTTTATATTTTATTAACCCTTGTTTTAACCGGGGCAGTTAATTATCGTGCGTTTGACGGTGTTGGTGATCCTTTAGCCTTCATCTTTGAAAAACAAAATTTAAATGTTGGATGGATGCAATTTTTTGTTGCCATCGCAGCAGTAGTGGCTATGACAAGCGTATTACTTGTTTTTCAAATGGGGCAACCGCGTATTTGGATGAGTATGAGTCGCGACGGATTATTACCACCTGTATTCGGTAAAATTCATCCCAAATTTAAAACGCCTTCTTTTTCAACCATCGTAACCGGCTTAGTGGTGGGCGTACCGATCATTTTCACCGATAAAACCTTTGTACTTGATTTTACCAGTATTGCAACCCTGTTTGCGTTTGTATTGGTTTGCGGTGGCGTATTATTAATTCCACGTAAAGAAAAAGTTGAAGGCAAATTCAATATTCCCTATATCAACGGAAAAATTATATTCCCGGTTATAGTGGGAGGGATGTTGGCATTTTTTGCTTCTCAAAATCCGTCTTATATCACCAACAATTTGGATTATAGCTTTGAAAACAAATTAACCGCTTTAAATAAATTATTGCCGGCTGTTCATCATCCCGAAGCGCAAGCAGGTGATTGGCTGGGGTGGATTAATGAGGAGGCTGATGCCAAATTTATTCCGCTAAAAAAGAAAGTGAACGAGGCAGTGGATAAAAATGACCAAATTCGGGTAATAAGAGAGTTTGTTGCGGCAAATGACCCTGTTGCGTCTAAAACCGTAAAAATTTCAACAGTTATTTTCTGGTTGTTGATGTTTGTGTTAGGCGTATTATCGTTTATGAAAAATTATTCTTTAATTCCTTTACTAGGGGTTGCAACCTGTTTGTATTTGTTAACCGGCATGACGTTAAATAACTGGCTTTGGTTTGGCGGTTGGTTATTGTTGGGTTTGGTGTTTTATTTTTTATATGGGTATAAAAATAGCAAGCTGGCTAAAGGCAATAGTGCAGCCTAGTTTCAGTAAACTAGTTCATGTTGGATGCCGCATTGTTGCGGTTCCTGCGTACCTTTGCGGGTCGTAAACAGTAAGATATTATGAAATTTGAAGTAGGAGATAATGTAACCATTAAAATTACCAATGAGGATGCCAAAGTGGTAGATATTTTGAATGAGAAAATGGTCATGATTGAGGTGAAGGGGGTGAAATTTCCGGCCTATACCGACCAATTGGATTATCCTTATTTGAAAATGTTTACGAAACAAAGGCAAGAGGAGAAAAAGAAAACGGTTTACATCGATCAAGTGAAGGTGGAGAAAAAACCGATTACGACAAAAGTGGAAGAGGGCGTATTTATTGCCTTCGTTCCCGTATTTGATAAAGATGTTTTTGATGATGATATTGTTGAAAAATTAAAAGTTTATCTCATAAATCAAACTGCACGCGGTTACCGATTTTCTTACAAACTTCATTTTAATAAGGCAACCGGATTTGAATTGGATAATGAGGTAGAGCCCATGCATGATTTTTACTTGCATGATGTTCCTTTTGATGACCTAAGCGATAGTCCACGTTTTGAATTTGAATTTAGTCTTTCTCGCCCCGAACGAGGAAAAGCTCCCTATTTTGAAACTTCCTTAAAATTAAAAGGGAAGCAGTTGTTTAAGAAAATTGAAGAATTGCAACAAAATAATCAAGCTACTTTCAGATATATTTTGTTTGATCTGTATCCCGCTAAAGCGGAAGAACTTGAGCGCCCCTCCGGAATAGATCTCAGTCATTTAGGAAATGCAGGTTTTAGGGTGTATGATGCCAGTAAAATTCGACAAAATCTTCCGTCAGCCAGGTCTGTAGTAGATTTGCATATTGAAAAACTAATGGATCGTTGGCAGCATTTAACCAATTTTGAAATTCTGAGTATTCAACTTCTTGAGTTTGAAAAATACTATGACTTAGCTATTCATAATTTTCAACCTTCACTCACCATTGTACATGGTGTTGGCTCCGGAAAATTAAAAGATGAAATTCATCAAATATTAAGAGGAAAAAAAGAAGTGAAGTCGTTTGTCAATCAGTACATGGCTTCATTTGGATACGGAGCTACCGAAATATTTTTTCAATACTAAGTTTACCAAACATTACGCGGACAAAGTTCTCCGTAACGGTTGTTTAGCAAAAAGCCGATAATAAATTCGTGTGTATTTTTTGAATAGGTACGTAAGCGCGAATTTGTGGCCACATCGTAGGCGTAGCCAATATTAAATGTATTGGAAACATTAAATCCGGCCATGGCCGAAAATCCGCCAAGTTCATCTCCGGTTCTATAGCCTGCACCTATCCAAGCCAAATCACGGTATTGTAATTTTAGGTTGGTATGTAACTGCATCGGTATAGGTTGCACAAATTGTACGTTTACCGATGGCAAAAGACTCCAATCGTCGTCTAACCATGCTTTATAACCTGCAGTGGCAAAAAAGTGTGCAGAATAATATACCCCATAATTAGTACTATTGGTAAATGAGGCTTTTCCTGGCAGGATATTAAGTACAGAGGCACCAACAAAAAAACGATCTGAATAAAGCCATAAACCGGCACCTACTTCAGGTAAAAATTTACTGAGCTCACTATTATTATAGCCAATGGCAGGGTCGTTGGGGTTAAGTGATCCCCAAACAATTTTACTGCGATCTAAACTGGTATTACTAAAACCGGCCAAAAAACCGGCAGAAATCATTACGTTTTTTGAAAGGGGCCGATGATATGCGTAACTCGCGTACAATGAAAATCTACTGATATAACCGGTTTTGTCATTCATAACAACCATGCCTAATCCATGATGCGCATCCGGTGTTTCATAACCGGTTTTTAAGCGTTCGCCACGCACATTTACACCGGCTTTACCATAAGAGGTAGGATTAATGTGTTCTACCTCCTTGTCACCACCAAAGGGGGCATGAATACTTACATAAGTAGTTACCGGAGCCCCGTCTATACCGGTCCATTGGTTACGATGGCTCACCTTAACATCGGTATAATTTTCAATACCGGTAATAGCTGGGTTGAGCAAATAGTTATTGAGAATATATTGACTGTGGATTGGCTTTTGCTGTGCGGATAAACTCAAAAATGACAATGAAGCAGCAAGAAATACGAGTAAACGGAATCCTTTTTTTCGAAAATTTATACTTGTTAAACTATACACAGCGAATGCTTTTGATGCAAAGAGATGCAATTTACTAAAATTGAAAGAAGTTTTAGGTAAAGATGCTCGTAAAAAGCAATTTGTTGTGCTGTTATTTAAATTTTAACATTTTGGACTAAAATGCATTTTCTTCTCCCCTAAACACATTGTAAACAGTTAAAAACATGATTCTGATATCTAGCCAAATGCTCCAGTTTTCGAGGTACCACAAATCATAGTTAACCCGATTTTGTATTTGTTCTGTTTCCGTAATTTCCCCACGATAACCATTTACCTGTGCCCATCCGGTGATGCCGGGTTTTAAAAATTGACGAATCATGTATTGATCAACCAATTTTGAGTAATCGGTAGTGTGTTTAACCATATGCGGTCGTGGCCCAACAATGCTCATTTCTCCTTTCAGTACATTAATAAATTGGGGAAATTCATCCAAGCTAGTTTTGCGCATGATTCTACCAATACGGGTTATTCTACTATCATTTCGAGTAGCCTGTTTTTTATCTGCATCTGAATTATTTCTCATGCTTCTAAACTTGAAGCAGAAAAAGGTTTTATTATTTCTTCCACTCCTTAGTTGTGCAAAAAATATTGGACCACGAGATTCTAATTTTATTAGTAAACTCATAAGTGGGATAAGCCATGATAAAATGAAAACAAGCACAAAAATGCTGATAGTAACATCAAATACGCGTTTTTTAACACGGTTTCCAACATCGTCTAATGGTTCGCTTCTAAGTGATAAAACAGGTAAATCGCCAACATAATTAATTACAACCGGTTGATTGATAAAAACAGATAGGTCAGGAACAATTTTAAATCGAATGCACTCCATTTCGGCTTTGTGCATTAAATTATAAATGAATGGATTTTGTTCGGGAGTAATAGTGCTATAAATTTCCTGAACATCTAATTCAATGGCCATATCAATGGTTTGATTGAAATCGGTAATAATTGGATGTCGGGATAATTCAAATACGTTTTCTTCTTTTTCTACAAATCCTACCACTTTTGTATTGATACCTTCTTCATCAAAATAGGTATCTAATTTTTTTGCAGTTTCATTAAAGCCAATAATCATGACTTTATTATATAGATGATTTCTTCTTTTAAAGTAATTGCTGATACCTACGTAAATAAAGCGATTGATTAAAAGTGCAACCCCAAAAAAAAGCGTTCCAATAAAGGTGAAAAGGCGCGAAACAACAAAGGCCCTACTTAAAAACAAATATAGCAGCAGGGCAATCATCCAAAATAAATAAACCTGTACAGTTCGTTTGGTGAATGATTCAAAATTGAGGATGATTTGGTCTGAATAGTTTCTAAGAAAAAATGAAAGGCTAATCCATAAAAAATTCAGCATTAACCATAATTCGATGTAGGGGCGTAATAGCACCGATTCAACACGTTCATGCAAAATGCCTCGTACAATCAAGAATGCCAAATTTAGCATGAGCAAGTCGAGGAGTATCAGCGATTTTTGTAAATAGTTTTTTAGTTGCTTTTGCATAAATTTCTAGGCCGCCCGCACAAATTTAGTGGATGCTACAAAATTTAAAAAATAAGCCCGGATTTGAACTCCGGGCCTCTTTGTTGGATTACAGTAACGCAGACATTCCCAAAAGAACGCCTAGTTTATCTTGCTTTAATAGCTTTAAATTGTAAAGATTCTGCACCTTGTAATACCTGAATATTATAGATGCCGGAAGGTAAACGATCACCTAACTGATAAGTTTGCAAGGCTGATCCTGATGTTTCAATCAGTAGTTTGCCATCGTATCCCCAAACCCGCACCGTTACTTTATCTGCTAGGTTATTCGATTGAACACGAATATTAAAGTGCTGTTGAGTTGGATTTGGATAAAGCGTTGCGTTTAATTTGTTAGCCATGGCCAAAGTTGCATCACCTAAATTAACTCTAGCGCCATTGGTAGCTACTCCCACAGCAGTAGTGATGGTGGTTTTACCGGTACAACCATTTGCATCTGTAACGGTAAAGGTATATTTGCCGGCTGTTCTAACAAATGATCCTGTTCCGGTATAAGGCGCGGTACCACCGGTAGCAGTAACCGTTACGGTTGTAGAACCACCGGTACGTGGTATAGCGGGTGCCGAAGATTTTACAACTAAACTTGTTGGTCGAAGAATATCTACCCATGAAACAGAAGTTACATTTGCGGCATCGCTTATCGTGTAATAATAACGGTTAGGTATTATGTGCATTGTATCCGCAGATGCAACCTGATTCGTATTTTGGCTCCAAACAGTTACATTACTAATACCATTTTCAAAATTACCTCCGTTTTGAACTAAATTATTTCCTGAAAGTGAACCATCTGCATTTATTTCATAAAGGGCAATGTTATTAATATAAGTAGTGCCTGAATTTTGTAAAACTTCAATTACAAAACTTGCCGCGGCCTCACTTGTTGGAGCATTAATTCTAAACTCATGTTGCGTTATAGCAGTGCCAAAGCTTGCGGTTTGAACTGTTGAAATATAAGCCCAAGGTGAATTGGTTTGTCTTAATGCTGCTCTCAAAGTACCGGTTCCTGTAGAACCTTTGGTACTAAAACGGAGCGAATAGTTTTTGGTACTGCTAATACTTCCTACCGGGGCGTAAATAAAGGTATACATGTTACTTACGCTAGTAGGGAAAATTAATCTTAAACTATTTCTGCCTGGCAACACCCTAAAGCTACCATTTCCTCTGTAAGGTGCGTTGCCTCCATAACCGGTAACAATAACGGTACTTGAATCTGCAAAGCAATTCACTTTGGTGGCAATGGTTCCGGAGGTAAACAAAACCGGTTGGGTGATGGTGACAGTTTTTGATACTGAACAACCGTTGGCATCTGTAACTACAAACGTATAGGTTCCGGCAGCAACATTAAATTTGCCAATACCGGTATAAGGTGCAACACCTCCCGAAGCGGTAATACTAACTGAAGATGAATCGCCAAAACGAATAATGTCGCTATGTGATTCAGTCATGGTTAATGGCGTAGGTGGATTAAATATTACAACTGAATCTACCGTTCTTGATCCTAATGCATCTGTAACTGTAAAGTAATGAACGCTACTGATTTTACTTGTACTATCCCAAACAGCTACATGGTTTGCATTTTGACTCCAAGCCGTAATGCCGGCAATAGAGGCATCAAAATTTCCTGATGGGAATAAGTTTGAACTGATTAAGTTAAAAGCAGCATCAGCTTCAAAAAAAGCGATGTTGTCTATATAAACCGTTTCTGCATTCTGTAATACTTCAATTAATATACTTGCAGATGTTTCATTTGAATTAGGCACAAATTCAAAATGGTGTTCTGTTCTGCTAGTGCCAAAATTTCTGGTTTGATAGCCAGTAATGATTCCCCATGGACTATTTGTTTGACGAAGCGCTGCACGAATCACTCCATTTGCATTTGTTCCAAGGGTGGTAAAATTCAGTACATATTTTTTCTGTGGAGAAACGGCTCCAATAGGTGCGTATAATAGCGAATACAGGTTTGATATTATACTATTGAAACTCAATTTTAATGAACCTCTATTGCCACCAATTTTTAATGTACCCGTGCCTGTGTATGGTGCCATGCCTCCAGTTGCATTAATTACTACTGTTGCCGAATCACCAAAACAAAGAATGGGAGAGGTTTGATGCGTTAACAACAATGGGCTACTTGCAATGATTGTGGCACTTGCGGTTGTTGTACAGCCTTTGGCATCAGTAATTATAAAATTATAAGTGCCCGGTGTTCTAGCAAATATACCTGTTCCGGTATATGGAGCAGTGCCTCCGGTAGCGGTAACAGTTATATTGGTAGTGCCATCCGAATTACTGTTAGTTGCTACTGTTGCAATTGCAGCCAAAGCAGTAGGTTGCGTAATTGTAATAGAAGAGGATGCCGTTAAACCCGCAGCATCTCTAATCGTGTAATTATAGGTTCCAGCGGAAACATTAAAGTTGCCGGTTCCTGTAAATGGTGCCGTACCGCCCACAGCAGAAACAGTAACTATTGCACTTCCTCCAAAGCAACTGATGTTGGTAGCAGAAAGTGCGATTGATAACGGTGGTAAAGGTTGAGTAACGGTAATTGTTTTGGTACTGGTGCAGTTTTTAGCATCAGTAACGGTATAAGTATAGGTTCCTGCACTCACAGTAAATGTTCCGGTTCCTGTATAAGGGGCTGTGCCGCCGGTTGCGCTAACCGTTACCGTGGTAGTACCGCCAAAGGCAGTAATAGTACCTGCACTTACTGTTGAAGAAAGTAAGGTAGGTTGATTTACGGTAATAGAAGAAGAGGTGGTTAAACCGGCTGCATCTGTAATGGTATAGGTATAAGTACCTGCGGTAACATTAAAGTTGCCGGTTCCGGTAAAAGGCGCGGTACCTCCAACAGCCGAAACAGTAACAACCGCACTGCCTCCAAAGCAATTGATGCTAGTAGCAGAAAGTCCAATAGATAATGGTGGCGGAGGTTGGCTGATAGAAATTGTTTTGGTATTAGTGCAGTTTTTAGCATCTGTAACGGTGTAAGTATAAGTTCCCGCACTCACTGTAAATGTTCCCGTTCCTGTATAAGGGGCGGTACCGCCGGTTGCGCTAACCGTTACCGTGGTAGTACCGCCAAATGCAGTAATGGTACCTGCACTTACGGTTGAGGAAAGTAAGGTTGGTTGATTTACTGTAATGGAAGAGGAGGCGGTTAAACCCGCTGCATCTGTAATCGTATAAGTATAAGTGCCTGCGGTTACATTAAAGTTGCCGGTTCCTGTAAAAGGAGCGGTGCCGCCAACAGCCGAAACGGTAACCACAGCGCTGCCTCCAAAGCAATTGATGCTTGTAGCAGAAAGTCCAATTGAAAGCGGTGGTGGAGGTTGGCTGATAGTAAGCGTAGTTGTAAAAGTACAATTGTTTGCATCAGTAACGGTATAGGAATAGGTTCCTGCGCTAACGGTAAAGGTTCCGGTTCCGGTATAAGGAGCTGTTCCTCCTGAGGCCGAAACGGTTACGGTAGTGGTTCCGCCATAAGTAGCAATCGTACCGGCAGTAGCAACTCCCCTTAACAACGTAGGTTGAACAATGGTAATGGTTTGCGAAGCGCTAACGCCATTCGCATCCCTAACCGTATAAGAATAAGTACCGGCAGTAGTTGAAAAGGTACCAATTCCGGTATAGGGTGCTGTTCCGCCGGTAGCGGTTACAGTTACTGTACTTGTACCTCCAAAACATTTAATTGCTGTGGCAGTTGCATTAACTTGCAAACTCGTATCTAATATTAAAACCTTTGAAGTAAATGGCGCCAAAGTGATGGAGTTACTATAAGTAACACCTTCAACACTCACATAGTTTTTGGGCAAAGCAACCACCTTATTAACCGTTGTAGGGTTATATTCAAATCTTAAATAATCATCCGGATTTGTGTTTACAATAGTTGCATCATAAAACTGGATGTTATCAATATAGGTAGTTCCTGAACTTTGTTGAACTTCAATAATAAAAACTGCAGCAGCATCGGTGGTTGGTGCTGTAAACAAAAATTCATGATCAATTCTTGTTTTACCATAGGATTGGTATTGCAATGGGGTTAAAGTGGTAAAAGGGGTAGCTGATTTTCGAAGATAAACACGAATTCGTCCGGTATCAGTTGTTCCCAATGTACTGAATCGTAAAATATAATTTTTACTACTCGAAATTGAGCCAATCGGGGTATATAGCGAGGTATAAACGCCGGATACAA
Organism: Bacteroidota bacterium; assembly: GCA_046050225.1. GTDB lineage: Bacteria > Bacteroidota > Bacteroidia > Chitinophagales > Chitinophagaceae > Ferruginibacter. The sequence goes on from JBJOQA010000268.1 coordinate 18,711, forward strand.
TTGCAGGGAAAGAAAGCATTAAAGACCCTGAGCCATTTAACAAATTATTGCTATCCCATCTTAATACCTGATTGTTATTTGGGCTATAAGCAGAGATACCATTTACACTAGTTGAGAAATCACCAATGGTGGCAACAATATTCGTACTTAAACTGGTGATTTTATATGCAGGGATTGTTCTGGACGATTTTTTAGATTGTAAATCCTTATTAAATAAGAGCTTCCAATTTTCTAAATTGATATTGCTTGCAGTGGTAATTCCATTAACAACCCGTGAAGTATATATGGTTAGCTTATCATCAATAGGTCTTGCAAAATAATTGCTATCCGCAATACCGGTGCTGTCTAAATCATTTCTTATTGAAGAATTACTAAATGCCAATTGCCCCAAATTTTTTGAAACAAACACATTGTTTTTGAGTGTTATGTTTCTTAGCGGGGTAGTATAGGGTGAAGAAACACCATTGATAAATGCCAAATTGTGTGTGTAATTTAATTGCGTTCGCCCCGCATTAAATACAGTATTGCCTCTTGCGATTACATTAAAACTGTTGTGAATATATAAGCCATTGCCCGGAACATTCGCAACAGTATTGTCGCTGACTTCAATATTGCCTGTATTGTCGTCAAGCATTAAGCCATCGCAATCTAAATAATTGGGTGCATTCGTACTTAAACTAGCACCAATACCGTTCATAATGATATTGCTAATAATTTTATTATTGGTATAAGTGGTTGGCACCGGGTAATTGTTCCAAGTATAAATACCTCCACCATCATCTTTGTTAAAGCAATAGGTATTTACGAAGTTATTTTTTATTAATATATTACTGCCTCTAAAAAACCAAATGCCGCAAAAACCGGTACTGTCGATGGTATTGTTTTCTATTTGATGACCAGACCCGGTGGTAGCAATGCCAATCATAGATGCACGCGCACTTGGACCGCTCATGCCAAAATTAATGCCTGATAAACGGATGGAATTATTGCGAATAAAGCAATTAGAATTATTAGTATTGTCTAAATCAATACCATTATTGTTACTATAATAAATCGTGTTTCCTGTTGCAGTTAAATTAGTTACGGTACTCCCAAATATGGCACTTTCGCCGCTAAAGCTAATATTGCAATTTTCAATAAAATCACTTGAAGAGTTTACCAAATTGATGGCCAATTTGTTGGCTCCAATAAAATTTAGGTTTCTAAT
>JBJOQA010000269.1:0-6991 GCA_046050225.1 Bacteroidota bacterium
AGAAAAGAACAATTTGATTTACTCTTTCGATTTATTCAATATATAGAAAGACAAGTGGTGTTATTTGATGCATTGGAAGATGCGGCATTTAAAGAAATTAATGATATTGGCGGACAAGGAACCTTGAAGCATTTAGAGTCTGCAGTTATACAAGATGGCAAACAAGCAGCCTTGCAAGAAAAGTTGAAAAATTTTGGCATTCGCTTGGTTTTAACTGCACATCCGACTCAGTTTTATCCGGGTTCGGTACTAGGCATAATTAATGATTTGGCCCATGCTTTGGCCGAAAACAATGCGGTTCAAATTAATAGCTATTTACAACAACTAGGAAAAACGCCTTTCTTCAAAAAACAAAAACCTACTCCGTATGATGAAGCCGTAAATCTTATTTGGTATTTAGAGAACGTTTTCTACCCTGCAGCAGGCCGAATAGTTACATTCATGAAAAACCAATTCAGAGATGCACTTCCTGCAAATAATCCATTGATTGTAATGGGTTTTTGGCCTGGTGGCGATCGTGATGGCAATCCGTTTGTAAAAGCAGATACCACACTTAAAGTTGCCGAAGCTTTACGAGGCGGCATCATTAAATCTTACTATCTAGAAATCAGAAGAATCAAACGCCGACTTACATTTGAAGGCGTTGAACCTATTTTACAAGAACTTGAGGCCGATTTGTATAACAATATTTTCATTCCGGGCCAACGAACACAAATCACCAGCGATCACATTGTCGAACGTTTACAAACGATTCGAGATATCATCATCCATCAACACAATCGCCTCTTCTTACATTTGGTGGATAATTTGATTAACAAAGTACAAGTGTTTGGCTTACACTTCGCCGCCCTCGACATTCGTCAAGATAGCAGCATTCACGCGCCGGTATTGGAACAAATTGCGGCATTAGGTGTTGGACTTCCTGAAGATTATGCAAACTTTTCAGACGACGAAAAAATAAATGCGCTCATTCAGTGCAGTGACAATATTCAAGTTTTAGCAACAGATAACGAAGTACTGGCAGATACCATTAGCAGCATCTATGCAATAAAAACTATTCAGCAATTTAATGGTGAAGCCGGTTGTAACCGCTATATCATCAGCCAATGCAAAAGCGTTTTACACATCATGGAAGTATACGGTTTATTTTCGCTTTGCGGATGGGAACCGGCACAAATTACCATCGATATTGTACCGTTGTTTGAAACCATCGATGATTTGATTCATGCTGCCGGTATTATGCAAGCACTGTATGAATTACCTACCTATGCGGCTCATCTCCAGAGAAGAAAAAAACGTCAAACCATTATGCTGGGCTTTAGCGATGGCACAAAAGACGGCGGCTATTTAATGGCCAACTGGAGCATTTATAAAGCCAAGGAAGCACTTACACAAATCTCGCGTCAATACGGAATCGAAGTAGTGTTTTTTGATGGCCGTGGAGGTCCTCCATCCCGCGGAGGCGGAAAAACGCATAAGTTCTATGCTTCCATGGGAAAAAATATTGCGAACCAAGAAATTCAATTAACCGTTCAAGGCCAAACCGTAAGTTCAAACTTCGGTACCATCGATGCGGCTCAATTTAATATTGAGCAATTATTGCATGCAGGTATAAGCAATGACCTTTTTCAACAACGCAATATCACCTTAGCCGAAAATGAAGAAGCACTTATGCAGCAATTGGCGGAGATTAGTTACCAAAAATATAGTGCCCTCAAAAACCATCCGCTGTTTACCGATTATTTATCGCAAGTAAGTCCGTTAAGATTTTACAGTGAAACCAATATCGGCAGTCGCCCGGCAAAAAGAAACGGAAACAATAAACTCTCTTTTAAAGATTTAAGAGCCATTCCTTATGTTGGCGCTTGGGCACAACTCAAACAAAATGTTACCGGTCATTTTGGCGTAGGCACGGCTTTACAGCAATTAGATCAAGAAGGCAAATTTGAAGCAGTACGTGACCTTTACCAACATTCACTCTATTTCAAAACCTTGTTAGACAATTGTGAAATGGCGATGAAAAAATGCTTTTTCCCGCTAACCGAATATTTGGCAAACGATTCCAAATTTGCCGAAATATGGAATTTGATTTATGAGGAGCACCTGCTTACCAAAAGTTATATTTTACGCTTAAGCGAACAATCAGAATTAATGAATGATTATCCGGTTGAGCAACTATCTATCAGTATGCGCGAACGAATTGTGTTGCCCTTACTCACCATTCAACAATATGCGTTAATGCATTTGCGGTCGCTTGAAGATGAATTAGTTGAAAGTGAAGAAAATGAAACTTTCAAAAAATTGGTAGTACGCTCTAGTTTCGGCATTATTAATGCAGGCAGAAATTCTGCCTAATTAAAAAACTATTTTTTTCCCAACAGCAATCATGGTCAATTACTATGATTGCTGTTTTTTTTACAAAGATGGCTTAATGTTCTTTGCTATTTCCATAAGCTTTAAGGAACCTTTAAGGTAGCAACCCAACCTGCTGCTACTTTACATTTATCCAGCAACAGTTGAATGCGTTCCAGCATATAACCGGTATCATATTGTTGATTAGGAAAGGCTTTCCCGATCAGGTTAGCTTGTGCTTTTGCTTTAGAAAGCAAATCCAAAGATGCTTGCATTTTTTCTTTCCAAAAACGAATTTGCAAGGGTAAATAAGCATTCCCATTGCGCCACTCGGCATACTGATTAAAAGTAAAGGATACTTCATTAATCATGGTAACCACTTGCTGATAGTTATGTGCATCTTGCTTTTCAAATTCAACTGCTATTTTCATGTTAAGGTAATCCAACCAAGTTTTAACCAACAAATTGGGCGTGCCATTTGCTTTTATCCTTCTGTAGGCAGCACTATATTTTGCTGAATCGTTTGACGTCAACATGGCTTTAACTGAATCATTAATTTGCCAATTTTTAATATGGGCATCGCTGCGGCGATAACCTCTACTAAAATCGTCATAACTCCAAGGATTGGGCAATAATTGCCATATTGGATCAAAGGGCATATGCGTTTCAATCAGCTCTTCTCCTCTTTTCATCCAATAATTAAAATGCGTTGCTGTTTTGCTTTCCCAAGTGGGATCACATAACCACCATTGCTGTTGATATTGAAAAGCAACCCAACTGTGTCCGGCGCGTCGAAGTCGCCCGTTTTCTTTAACATATCCTTTTACCACTACTGCAGTTATTTTCATTTCCCTCAATAAGGCGGTCAATAATCCTGCATAATTTTCGCACACGCCTTTTCTACGCCGCAATGTTGCAGCAACCAATAAACTATCTTGGTCGCCAACCATAAAACTGTACATGCTATCGACATCATACACAAGATGCTGAACAACCCAATGATAAGCACAAGTAACTTTTTCTAATTCAGCAGAATGTTGGGCGCTGATATAATTTGCGATTGAAACAGCGGTATGGGTTGCCGAATCGGGCACAACACAATAAGGCTGTGCTTTTAAAGCAGTAGAGGAGAAAAAACATCCATAAAATAACCAAAAAAACATGCACCGTTTCATCTATTAAAATTAATATAAAAAAAAGAGCATCATTCAAAATAAAATTGCAAATGATAAATAATTTAGCTATTATTGCTAAATATATTAGTTTTATGATTTTAAATCGACTAGACCTATTTTCTGAAATGATGAACCCCATCCAAATGCGCTATCCCGAATTTGCCGTTGGCGATAACCAAATATTTCATTTAAGTAAAGAAACCATCATTTTAAGCGATTTATCAAAATCAAGAATGGGCATTGTAAAAATGCAAGGTAATGCCATGCTGGAAGCACATATTCCGGATGGTGCTTATGTGGAAGTAGACAGTTCTATCCGTCCTGCTAATCAACAATTTGTTTTAGCGAAGGTGAATAATGATTGGATGATTCGCCGATATATTAAAAACAGTAGTGGGGCTAGATTAATGCCTGCAAATGAAAAATTTCAACCTATTCCAATAACAGGTACCGATGATATTTTTATTTGGGGAACAGTTACAAAAATAATCATTCATACGCTGCCGATTGACTAGCAATTCTTTATGAACACGCCATAATCATGATGCAGCTTGTTCGTTTGTTTGAACAATTTTTTTAATGATAGCTATTTGTCCTAAATGATAATGCGTATGTTCAATAATCCCCAAAAAGTTGCGGAAGTAGTTGCCATATTTTTCATCTTGAAAAACATCGTTTAATTTTTCATCCGGAACTAATGCAATTAATGAAGCAAACCGCTCTGCATCTTGTAATGATTTTTGAACCATGGCATCCCAATCTGCTTGGCATTGAATGGGCGGATGATTAAAACTATAAATATCTTTTGCATCCAAAGGCCCACCTTCCAATACTTTTGTTACCGCTTCTATGAAATAGTTAATATGAAATACTAAAGTAGCGATGGTATTAAAATTATAAACCTGCGTTGTTGCTTGTTGCCAAGTAATCCCTTCCAAATTATCTTTTAAGTTAGAAAAGGTCCAATTACCTCCAAAATGCACATCCCTTAAATGCTTGGCGATTTGTTTTGTTAATTGCATAGCAACTTTTTTACTCTTTAATGAATGATTCAAATTTAAAAATAAAAAACTCCCGAATCATTTTATTGATCGGGAGTAAATATTTTAAACCGCATTAATTATACGGGTAATTCTTCCCAAAATCCCATTTTACAAAACTTGTCGATACGCTGATTTACACGATCTTCCGGTGAAAGTTTTTTCAATTCTTGGATAACGGGCTTTAAATAATTTTTCAAGATGTCTGCAGCCTCTTGGTAATCCCAGTGGCTTCCGCCCAAAGGTTCAGGAATTACGCCATCTACCAAGCCAAAATTGAGCATATCGGTACCTGTTAAGCGCAATTGTTCGGCGGCTGTTTCTTTTTTATCCCAACTACGCCATAAAATACTACTGCAACTTTCAGGAGAAATTACCGTGTACCAAGTATTTTCCATCATAAATACGCGATCGCCTACCCCAATACCCAATGCACCGCCACTAGCACCTTCGCCAATGATTACGCAAATTACAGGCACTTTAAGGCGAATCATTTCAAAAATATTTCTTGCAATGGCTTCACCTTGACCACGTTCTTCCGCTTCTAAGCCTGGATAAGCTCCCGGCGTATCAATCAGGGTAATAACGGGTTTATTAAACTTCTCAGCCAATTTCATCAGGCGCAGCGCCTTTCTATAACCTTCTGGATTAGCCATACCAAAATTTCGAATTTGTCGCATTTTGGTATTAATCCCTTTTTGTTGACCGATAATCATTACGGTTTCACCATCTAGTTGGGCAAAGCCACCTACCATTGCCTTATCATCACGTACATTTCTATCGCCATGTAGTTCCAAAAAATTGGTACACATTTTTTCAATGTACTTTAACGTATAAGGGCGATCTGGATGTCGGCTTAATTGAACACGCTGCCATGGGGTAAGATTAGCAGTAAGCTCTTTTTTAGTTTGAACAATTTTCTCTTCCAATGGCGCTATTGCCATGCTCATATCCGTTTTGGTTTTTTCGGCCGCTACCTGGATTTGTTCAACTTGGTCGTATAAATCTTTAATCGGTTTTTCGAAGTCTAGAAACTGTCGGTTCTTAAGTTCTGGCATTGTTTGATTTTTCGTCTGGTAAATATAGTTCGATACCGTTGTAAAAGGGTGTAAAAATAAGGTTTAGATTTTTTTAATAAAATTTTTGGTAAAAATAATGAAACTACTATCTTTGCACTCCCAAAACAAACTAACCGATGGTTAGTAGTTGAAAGGTAACCAAGGATCGGTAGTTCAGTTGGTTAGAATGCTGCCCTGTCACGGCAGAGGTCGCGGGTTCGAGTCCCGTCCGGTCCGCAAAGAGCGCTGATTTTTTCAGCGCTCTTTTATTTTGGGTTAGAATACTGACCGGTCATCCCCACAAGGCTGTGGGGACGGGTTCAACCACAATACGGGCGCAACAATAAACTGAAAAATTCAGCGCTCTTTTATTTTGGGTTAGCATGCTGACCGGTCATCCCCACAAGGCTGTGAGGACGGGCTCTACCTCAATACGGGCGCAACAAAAAAATGAAAAATTCAGCGCTTTTTTATTTTAAAATGAATATCTACGTTTAAATAATTAAAGGGGAAAACGTAATGGCATTTAGCAAATTTGAGAGAGAAATTAATGACAAAACCCCTTTGGCTTTGCATCGCTTTTACAAAACATTTTTAACGATATCCTATTTAGCAGGGCCAATGTATTTTCTATCTTGTATTATCACAACTCCTTTTCCATAACATTGGGTGCAGGTAACACGTCTACCGCGTTTTGGACCAACTCCTTCAATGGTGGCAAAACGACTTGAAACTAAATTCCCCCATCGGTCATAAACCTTAGATAGGTAATCAATATCTCCACCCAAGGTTGCATTACCAATGGTTCCTTTTCCGTTACACAATCGGCAGGTTTCACTATGAGAAATAACCGACCAGTTACCCTTAATGCGCATCAGGCTATCCATTCTTTTTTGTGATTTGGCCTCTTCCTCCATTGCTGCTTTTCTAGCTGCGGCTTGTGCTTGCTGTTCAGTTCGGCGCTGGCGATAAGTACTCACTACAAAGTCGAGATTATCAAAAGCCATATTCAGCTCTTGTTGACCTCCTAAACCCGCTGCTAATAAAAGATTTCTGTTACGATCACCAAATTGCAATTGATATCCGTCGGATGCGGTGTAAACGCCATCCATAAGTGCATTTACGGTATTGAAATCCCCTTTAATGATGGCGCCTTTATTCGTTCGTAAAATACCGGATCCGTACACCCTTGGGCTAAGTAACTGTTCCCATACCAATGGCTGCATTTCAGTGTCAAAACCCTTGCTATCCGGTATTTGACCAATACTTTGAAATTGAGCATTAGATTGACTATAATGTATTACACCATGCGTAAGCGAGTCGTGCTGAAAATAACCCCGCATCATTTTTACCGCACCGATGTTCG
>JBJOQA010000270.1:0-4703 GCA_046050225.1 Bacteroidota bacterium
ATTAAAGTGAGCACAGCCACGAATGTTTTATTGAATGATGTGAGTAATGCCACCTTTAGTATTGTTCCGCCTTCCTTGGTATTAACTAGTCCAAACGGAGGAGAGTCATATTTAGGTTGTAACAGTTATAATGTTAGCGCTACCGTAACGGGAATCAATTATGTGTCGAGTTCAACTTTGTACATCCGCTATAGTACGGATGGAGGATCTACCTGGAATTCTATTGCTTCACCCACCATTGCTTCAAGTGGTACGGTAACGCAGAGTTGGACGGTACCAAACGGCATCAGCAGTACCCAATGTTTAGTTCGAGCTTATAGTTTTGATTATCCGATTTTAGATGATACTTCAAATGCGTTCTTCACTATTCAGCCGAATAATGTGGTAACGGTAACATATCCGAATGGTGGGGAGAGTTTTACACCAAGTAATACGGTTAATATCACTTGGACGAACACGCCTGATGCGAGTGGATTATACAATATTCAATACAGCACAAACGGCATTAGCTATTCAACGATAGCTTCGGGTGTATCGGGTAACTCATATGCATGGTCAACGATTCCGAACACACCAACTAATACCTATTTTATTAAGGTAGTAGATGCTGGAAATACCTGTAGGTTTGATGTGAGTGATGCTGCTTTTACGGTGCGTCCTTATTCGCCTGTAATGACTTATCCAAATGGTGGTCAAACTTTAGGCTCTTTATCAACTGTTAATATTACTTGGAACTCGAGTACCTATTATGCGAATGTACGTTTAGAGTATTCATTGGATAATGGTCAGTCTTGGATTTTGATTACTTCTTCTACCACAAATGATGGTACAGAAGCTTGGACTTTACCATTTGCAAATTCTTCAAAATGCTTGGTGAAAGTGAGTACAGTAGGAAATGTTTCACTCAATGATGTGAGCAATGCTACGTTCAGTATAGTGCCAATTGTGCAGGTTACTACGCCAAACGGATTTGATCAAATTGGTGCATGTACGCAAACCTCTATTTCATTTACGCATACAGCAAATTACACTTCATTTGATATTGCTTACTCGTTAAACAATGGAACTTCTTGGTCAACCATAACTTCTTCATTAACTGCAACCGGTACTACCGGTACCTATAATTGGTCGGTGCCAAACATTGCATCAACTCAAGTTTTGGTAAGAGTAAGTCCTGCAGGTACTCCGGCATACGGCGATGTAAGTGATACTACATTTACCATCCGCCCTGCGGTTACACTTATTCAACCCAACTTTGGCGGACTATTACAAGTAGGAACTACTTATCCAATTAAATGGAGTTCGGATGGTATTTCTAATTTGTACGATTTGGCCTATTCAACCACCGGTGCGGCAGGTACTTGGACGAATATTGTAATTGGTTACAATACTGCAACTAATACCTATAACTGGACGGTGCCAAATATTGCATCTACCAATTGCTATATCCGCGTACGCGATAATGCGGCAATCTGTAAAGAAGATATTTCTAATTTGGCATTTACCATTAGTTCAACATCTTCTCCAATTACAGTGGTAACAACCAATGGCGGCGATACATTAAATGGGTGTCAGAATTACAATATTACATGGACAGAAAGTGGCACACCGCTTGGTTCTTATAAAATTGATTTATCTCCGGATGGAGGAATTACTTGGAATACGATTGTAAACAATTATGTTACCACTAGTGGCGCTTACAACTGGATTGTTCCAAATTTGAACACTGATCAGGCGTTGATTCGTGTGGCCTCATCTACAGTTTCTACAATTTATGATGTAAGTAATGCTGCATTTGTAATTAGATCAAGATCTGTAAAAGCTACGCCGGATACTATCGTTTGTCCGGGTGCAACTGTTAACCTAACTGCTACCGGCGGGGTAGGAAATTATAGTTGGTCGCCAAGTACGTATTTAAATAATCCAAATATTGGTAATGCTGTGGCAACGCCTTTAACCACCATGAACTATGTTTTAAGTTCTACCAACGGAACTTGTGTAATTAGAGATACAGCTACCGTTTATGTGCAACAAGTTCCAACCTTTACCATCACCAACGACGGCGCTTATGTTTGCGAAAATCAACTAGTAACCTTTACGGCGCATGTGGTAAATGGAGGAGTTAATCCTTCGTTCCAATGGAAGGTAAACGGTCAAAACTATGGAACCAATGATAGTACTTTGCAAGTTACTTCGTTAAATACCGGCGATTCGGTTTACTGCTTACTCACCTTTAGTCCTTCATGTTTTGGTGCCATTAGAAGTAATACAATTGGAATTACGGTGAGCCCTAAACCTAACTTAGGTAATGATACAACTGTATCGGTAAGTTGCCCAACTTGTACGGTAAACTTAAACAGTTTATACAATACATCCGGGTACTTATATGTAAGTTGGAATGCAACAAATCCTGCAGCTGCCTCACCGGGTGTATATCGTTTGGTAGTGAGTCAATTAAATGGTTGTACTTGTCCGGATTCAGATACCGCTTATGTTTATGTTACGAATAATAGCCAAGGCCGAATGGAAGCTTGCGCCGGTGGTAACTATTTACTGAAAGCGAATTTATCCGGAAGTACTTATCAATGGCAAGTTAACCGTGGAGCCGGCTTTGTAAATGTAGACGAAGATGGTATCCATAGCGGAGTAAACACATCGAGTTTGTCTATTGTAGGTATGCCAAGTAGTTATTATGGTTATCAATACAGATGTGTGGTTAACGGTGCCAATGATGTGACTACTACTATCAGAGTTGTCGCCTATTGGACAGGAGCCGGCAATACCGATTGGGAAAATCCGGGTAACTGGGGTTGTGGAACCGTGCCGGATAAAAACACCGATGTGTTGATTTATAATGGCAAACCCAATTATCCTGAAATTAACTGTAACAGAGCTTGCAGAAGTATCTCTGCTACACAAGGAACATCACTGAAATTGAAGGATGCCAAAATTTTGTATATAACAGGGAAATAAAGATATTCTTTGTTATCTTCAATAACATTAACCAAAACTAAACATCAAATTAACATCATGGAAGCGCAAAAAGTAGATCTTTTTATTTTAACTAATAGCAAGTTTTTTGAAAGCCATCATTTACCTGCTATTCGTAATCAACTCCTCCAATTGTCAGATGATAAATGGCCGATTGTGCAAACTTTACAATTTAAAGATCCAACTACTTCACTAATTGTTTCTTTATTAGCAGGCGGTTTAGGTATCGATCGTTTTATGATTGGGGATACCGGCATGGGTGTAGGTAAATTGCTGACTTGCGGCGGCTTAGGTATATGGACGATTGTTGATTGGTTTTTGATTATGGGCGCTACCCGCGAAAAAAATATGGCAAACTTGCAACAAACTTTGATGTATTAATCAATGAAAAAGCCGTCGTTATACCAGGTTTTAGCACTTGGATGCGGAGTCGGCTGGTTATGGGTTGCCTATAATTTATATTTAGATAAAATAAGTGCAGGTCCATCGGTTTGCTTGTTTAAACAAGTTACCGGATGGGCCTGTCCTTCTTGTGGAAGTACACGCGCCGTTCTGCAAATTTTGCATGGGCATTGGTTCGAAGCACTTCAATTGAACCCACTCGGATTTTTAATGTTGTTAGGTTTGTTGGTTTTCCCAATCTGGATTTTATACGATTGGGTGGCAACCAAAAAAACCTTGTTAAATGCATACGAAAGGTTTATTTTTTTGTTAACCAAGCCATATATTGCAATACCTGCAAGTGCACTGATAATCATCAATTGGATTTGGAATATTAATAAAGGATTATGAATCAGACCCAGATTTTTTCTTATAAGCCCGGCGAGCATGAATGCGAAAAAGCAAGTAATAGCTATCTCATGTCGTTGGTAGCAATTGTTGCCGGCTTACCTATTCCGCTCATCAATTTAATTGCTACTTTGGTTTTTTATTTGAGCAATAGAAAGGGAACCTATTTTGTAAGGTGGCATTGTACACAAGCCTTGTTATCGCAAGCGTCACTATTTTTTATGAATAGTTATAGCTTTTGGTGGACGATCTCTATCATTTTTCAAGATGGACATATTAGTTCGGCGTACATCGCTTATTTAATGACGGTTTTCTTTTTTAATATCACCGATTTAATCGCAACCATTTATACCGCAATAGAAACACGCAAAGGCAAACATATTGTTTGGTGGTTTTATGGCGATCTTACTCACTTAATTTGTAAGCCTTAACATGACTAGATTATTATCTCAATTGGCAATTTTACTGTTGGTGTTTTTTGGCATGTGGTATTTGTTGAGTCAGGTAAACTGGATGAAAAAATTTCATATTGAACGCGCATCGCTATCATTAGAAGAAAAATTGGGCGACCTTTTTTGGGAATCGATTAAACAATCAAATGTAGTGATGCTCGATCCGGCTGTTACCAAACCTGTTGATTCTTTATTGCAAAAAATTTGCGAGGCCAATCATTTGGATGCCGACAAATTAAAACTTCATATAGTTGAAAGCAGTGAAGTCAATGCTTTTGCAATGCCCAATGGCCATATGGTGGTATATAGCGGACTAATTGAACAATGCGATAATGAGGCCGAATTGGTAGGTGTAATGGCGCATGAGTTAGCGCATATACAACATCAGCATGTAATGAAAAAACTGCTAAAAGAAGTTGGTATTGCAACCTTAGTGTCGCTAACTACCGGCAACAGAGATGGAGGCGCCGT
>JBJOQA010000271.1:0-3034 GCA_046050225.1 Bacteroidota bacterium
GGAAAGGTTTTTTTGTGCGGCAAAGGAGATTCGAACTCCCACACCCTTTCGGGCGCTACCACCTCAAAGTAGTGCGTCTACCAATTTCGCCATCGCCGCAGGTGCAAATAACTAACAGGTATTGAATGAGGTGGCTGCAAAACTAATAGTTTTCGGGCAATTTTCATTCAGCCAATGGCAAAAAATGAAGTAGTAATTAAAAGCGAATGCTTTTTACTTCTTTATTAAAATTCGAAAAGTAGTGCCCTTGCCTAGTTCAGAATGTTTTACCGAAAGACTTCCTTTGTGGTATTGTTCAATAATCCTTTTGGATAAACTCAAACCCAATCCCCAGCCTCTTTTTTTGGTGCTAAAACCGGGTTTAAATACTTTATTGATATGGTTAGGCGCAATGCCTTTTCCGGTGTCTGAAACGTCTATTGTCAAGCTCTCCGGCGCATCTTGCAGCGTAACAATAATGGCACCTTTACCTTCCATGGCATCCAGCGCGTTTTTTAATAAATTTTCAATCACCCAATCAAATAACGGTCCGCTTACCGGCGCCATTAAGGGTGTTGTATCGTTGGGTAAAACCGAAAAGCTAACTTTATCGGTAGCCCTTCTTTTTACATACTGAACCATTTCTGTTACCCGCAAGCGGATATCGGTAGGTTCTAATTGTGGCTTACTGCCAATCTTGCCAAAGCGATCGCTTACTAATTTTAATCGGTCCACATCCTTACTCATTTCAATGGCAATTTTTTCATTGCCGGGTTGATCTTTCAATAATTCTACCCATCCTTGTAAAGAGGTAATAGGGGTGCCAAGTTGATGCGCTGTTTCTTTGGCCATGCCCGCCCATACTTGATTTTGTGTAGATTTATTGCGTGTAGAAATCGTAACTAAAGTGATGATGATAAAGAGCGCTACAATAAAAAGTTGTATCAATGGGTAGTAGCTCACTTCATCCAATAATTGCGAATCGCCGTAATAATATTTGTTGATGATGAGCGGATCTTTGCTAATTTCTACTTGAATAGGCTCATGTAATTTTTTGAAAATGGCAACTTGTTTTTCAAGATAATGTTTATCGGTTTTCAATTGCAATGTATCCAAATTCAAACCCTCCCCCGAAGGACGGTCTTTTTCATCCGTTTCTATGATAGGGATATCTGTATTATGATTGGTGATAATATTAGTGAGATTTAGTGCCGATTGATCGGTAGTTACCGCGCGTGTTTTTAGGCTTTGCACCCATACGTCTACCTTTTCACGTTCATCTCTCGCAATTTTACGTGCCAAATAGTTAGAATAAAAGATAGTGCCCGTTACAATGGCAATAGCAATAATGCCAAGGCCGGTGCGCCAATTAAAGAGTGCCGAAAACATAATTAAAAATAAGGCTTTACTTCAAAAATTAATAACATTCCTAAGTCTTTGCGCGATGTTTAACGAATCTCCAATCAATTTCAACGGGTGGATTCGAGCTAAACTCAACAAATGCTTTATGTTTGCTGAAATTTCTGATTGCAAATGGCGGTTGTTACAGCTTTATCGGAACACGATTATGGAGATGGCGCAAAGCCTTCCGTTGCCGTGGTTATTTTAAATTGGAATGGTAAAAAGTACCTTCAACAATTTCTGCCCATTTTATTAAAAACAGATTACCCCAATTATAAAGTGGTGGTGGCGGATAATGCTTCTACGGATGATAGTGTTGACTTTGTAAAGCAGCATTTTTCGTCAGTTGAAGTTATTGTCAATCCAAGTAACGAAGGATTTGCAAAGGGGTATAACACAGCCTTACAGCAAGTGAAGGCGGATTATTATGTGCTGTTAAATAGCGATGTGGAAGTAACCGAACATTGGATAACACCGATTATAAATTTGATGCAAGCCAATAAAAATATTGCGGCTTGTCAGCCGAAGATTTTGGCCTACCAGCAGCGCGATCATTTTGAATATGCAGGAGCGAGTGGGGGATGGATAGATCAATTGGGTTATCCGTTTTCGCGGGGAAGAATTTTTGATATTGTAGAAGAAGACCGTCAACAGTATGATAATGCAGCGCCTTGTTTTTGGGCAAGCGGTGCGGCCATGTTTGTTCGGGCCAAAGTGTATCATGATTTAGGTGGTTTGGATCCGTATTTTTTTGCACATCAAGAAGAGATTGATTTTTGTTGGCGTGCGCAATTGCAAGGATATGAGATTTGGGTAGAACCCGCTTCGGTAGTGTATCATATCGGCGGCGGAACCTTGCCTAAAAATAATCAACAAAAAGTGTTTTTGAATTTTAGAAATAACCTCATCATGTTAGCAAAGAATTTACCGCTAACCAAGGTTTTATATGTAATACCTATGCGGTTAGCTTTAGATGCAGTAGCCGCTTGGAAGGGTTTGTTGGAAGGGAGTAGTGCTTATTGGTTAGCCATTGCCAAAGCACACATGCACTTTTTTGTTTGGACGTTAGTTGGACCTCGACAAACACAAAAAAAGCCGTTACCAACTGCCTCTTTACAGGGATTTTTTAGGGGTTCGGTAATTTGGCAACACTTTATTCAAAAGAAAACACGATTTTCGGAAATAGTTTTTCGTAAATAATTTTATTTTTTGCTCACAAGTGCTATTTTTGCAACCGTTAAACATAAATCATGGAACAAACCTATATTGATAACACAAAAAAAGATTTCGCTCACAATTGGGTGTCTTCTTCAAGGTTTTTATTTTATTGCCAAGTATTTTTGGTGGTAGCATTCATCTTAGGTGGCTGTTATAGCATGTACACACATCGTTATAAAGGGAAGCCTGAAGTAAGTGTTCCTGAAAGCACACAATACGATCCAAAATATAAATAATTTTTTTTTGGAATTGTGAAATAGATACTTATCTTTGCAATCCCAAAAAACGGAATAGATCTTTAAAAAGAAGTTTTTAAAACTTCAACTGCGGAAGTAGCTCATTTGGTAGAGCACGACCTTGCCAAGGTCGGGGTGGCCGGTTCGAGCCCGGTCTTCCGCTCTAAGAAATGCCATCTGCTCCAAGTGGATGGTTTTTT
>JBJOQA010000272.1:0-3661 GCA_046050225.1 Bacteroidota bacterium
TACCATAGGCCGGATCGGTTAAAAAATCATCTTTAGTAGTTATGGCAATAGGGGCTGTTGCCGAAACGGTTGATCCGCCTAAATGCTGATTGCCGGCTGCCCCTGTTGCGGTGGCACTATACGTTTGCCCCCTGTTTAATGTGATTGTAAAAGCTGTTCCCGCGCTATGTCCAACAATATTTGACTTGGGTGTAATTGTTACTTGCGTATTATTTTCGGTTGCAACAATTTCAAAACTATTGGTAGGTGCCGGTGGTGTGTAAACGGTATTATTGTTCCAGGTGTTTTGGGTAGGAATAATGAATTCGGTACCTAAAGCATTGCTACCTTTTAGTGCAAAAATATCCGGGTTATACAAAGAGGATTGTTCATAATAGGCCGTTATAAAGTTGGTTGAACGAATAAGAATTCCTTTGTTTAAAACTTGGTTGGCCGGCGCATTTTCTATGGAAGAAAAGTAGGGGGTAAGATTTACGCTCGACACGGCATTGGCAGCCAAACTAACAGTAATTGGCAAGATACTCGGATTTGCAGGCAAACTGATGGTTACCACAGCAGGGGCATTTTGCGAGGTAAGTCGAAGATAAATTGGGCTTTCGGTATTGGCAGCCGCATTGGCCGGCCAAGTACAATCCGGCGCAACAAACCAAAAGGTAGTATCTGTTTGTGCTTGCAATGCGCATTTCAACAATAGAAATATCGTAACCAGCAACACACGGGTACCTAATTTTTGCATGGACATAATTTATGTAAAGCTATTTTAGTTTTTGGTTAAACGCCTACCGTCTTCACGGTATTGTAGTCAGTAATTTACAAAAAAAATCCCCGTTGTAAAACAACGGGGACTAATCAACTATTAAAAGAAATTACATTTTTTTAACGGCTGCTTCAGCACGTGCAGTTTCATCTTTTTCGTGGTGTGTATTGATAATTTCAGCTTCACCTAATGGTTTGTCTTTTGCAAAATCAACCAAGATTGGAGCTGCCACAAAAATTGATGAGTAAGTACCGGTAATTACACCAATTAACATCGCAAATGCAAAACCGCGAGTTACTTCGCCACCAAAAATGAATAAAATCAAAATGGTAAGGAATACGGTTAAAGATGTCATGATGGTACGACTCAACGTATCGTTAATTGCGCGGTTAATAATGCTACCTTTTTCAGATGCTTTACTTCCTCTGCTATATTCACGAATACGGTCAAATACAATTACCGTATCATTCATACTGAAACCAATAACGGTTAATACCGCTGCAATAAAGTGCTGATCAATTTCAAGTGGGAATGGTACTACATTTTTTAAGAAAGAGAATACCGCCAACGTAATAAATACGTCATGCAACAACGCTACAATTGTACCAAATGAATATCTCCAGTCGCGGAAACGAATCAAGATATAAACGAAGATGATTAAGATAGAGAAGATGGTTGCTTTAATCGCACCTTTCTTCAAATCTTCCGAAATGGTAGGTTGAACGGTTTGTGAGTACTGAATATTATTGGCTGCAAAATCTTCATAGCTAACACCCGGTAAAACTTTCTTCAAACCTTCATACAATTTTTGTTGTACTTCATTATCTGCATTATCCACACCCTTTTTGTAAGAAGTGGTAATGTTTAAATGTTTGTTGTCGCCAACCGTTTTAATGATCGGGAAATCGCCTCCAAACGCTTTTCTCAAGTCATCTTGAACGTCGGTGTTTTGCACCGCTTGGTTAAATTTAACGGTGTAACTGCGTCCACCTTTAAATTCTACCCCTTCATGGAAGCCGTTAAAGTAAGAACCGATACCCAATAATGCTACCACAATAGAAATACCGTAAGCTACTTTTCTGTATTCAATGAATTTGAAATTAGCATGTTTGAAGATGCGCTTAGAAATTCCGGTAAAGTAGTTAAAGTGACGATTTTTATTGGTATAGAAATCTGTAATTAAACGAGACACCAAGATACCGCAGAACAAAGAAAGAACGATACCTAACATTTGCGTAGTTGCAAAACCTAACACCGGACCTAAACCAAAAATGAAAAGGATAGCCGCGGTTAAGAATGTGGTAACGTGCGCATCAATAACCGGTGCCAATGAACGCTTGTAACCGTCGCTCACTGCATTGGGATATGATTTTCCTTTAGTCAACTCTTCTTTAATACGCTCAAAAATAATTACGTTGGTATCTACCGCTAAACCTACCGTTAAAACCAAACCGGCAATACCGGCAGCAGTTAAAGTAAAGCCCATTGCAATCAATACCCCAACGGTAAATAGCAAGTTCAAGATTAAAGAAATATTGGCAACCCATCCACCGGTGTTATAATACACCAACATCAAGGCAAAAATTACCAAGAAAGAAATACCAAATGCCATAGCACCGCCATTAACAGCTTCTTTACCTAAGGTTGGACCAACAATTTGTTCTGCTACAATTTTAGCAGGCGCATTGGTTTTACCTGATTTCAAGATATTGGCCAAATCCTGTGCTTGTTCAATGGTGAAAGAACCCGAAATTTCAGAGTTACCACCTTCAATCGCACCGTTAACATTTGGAGCTGAATAAACAACGTCATCCAAAACAATCGCAATTGGACGATTTACGTTGTCGGCAGTCATTTTAGCCCAGATTTTTGAACCGGTTGCAGTCATTTGCATTTTAATGCTTGGACGGCCTTTGTCATCATAACTTTGGCCAGATTCTTCAACACCTTCACCTTCTAACTTCGCTTTTTCGCTACCAGCAACAGTTCTAATTGCATATAACGGATAAACGCGTTGTTCAGATTTGTCAACTTTTTCTTCAACACCAAATAAGAATTTAACATCACCCGCAAAACTGTTTTTCACAGTTTCTAAGTTCATGTAGGTATTGAAAACACCGGTGTCTTTTAATAAAACGCGTCCAATTTCAGCAACAAAGAATTGCTTATTTGTTTTTGGATCGGTTTGAGGACCAATTGGATTAATTACTTTCAAGAATGCATTTTTGTAAGCAGCAGCCTTGCTAGTGTCATTACCGCTTAAGTAATCGGTAACGGCTTTATCTGCATCTGTTAATTGCTTATCTAATTCTTGAATATTGTATACTTCCCAGAATTGTAAATTCGCGCTGGCTTGTAAATATTTTCTAACTCTCTCTTTGTCGGTTACACCTGCTAATTCAACATTAATGATACCTTTATTTTCATCTAAGTTGATGCTAGGTTGCGCAACACCGAATTTATCGATACGCTTAACTAATATCTTGTAGGTTTCTTTGATAGCACCCTTTGCAACACCACGAATAGTTTCAATTACCTGATCATCCGAATCGGTAATTTTTACTTGCTTGCCCGCACCTGAAAATAAAGTAGCTAAATTAACACCGGGATTTTGTTGGTTATAAGCCGTACGGAATAAAGAAATATAATCAGCATTGCTGTTAGTTTTTTTCTCAGTAGCCGTTTTAATAGCTTTTAACAAAGCTTGATCCTTTGGATTATTACTCATTGATTTAAGCAAACCTTCCAGACTAACGTCCA
This sequence comes from Bacteroidota bacterium, assembly GCA_046050225.1. GTDB lineage: Bacteria > Bacteroidota > Bacteroidia > Chitinophagales > Chitinophagaceae > Ferruginibacter. The sequence goes on from JBJOQA010000272.1 coordinate 3,518, forward strand.
TGGTTACACTCATACCACCTTGTAAATCCAAACCGAGGTTCAGTTCGTTTTCCTTACACTTTTGGTAGCTGGCACCTGCATAAATACTCTTATCACGAGTACTATCCAGAATGTGTTGCATTCTTTGCTTAATCAGCACATCTC
>JBJOQA010000273.1:0-7307 GCA_046050225.1 Bacteroidota bacterium
TTTCATCTTCCTTTATCCATTTATGGGGGAATCAGTAATCAGGCTTTTAATAGCAATGCACTCTATTATGGCGAACAACGATCGCAAGAACTATTAGAAGGGCAATTAATCAATCCCTTGGCCGGTTTAATCAATTTTTCGGTGGAAAATATTCGCTTGCGCAAACAAAAAAAAACTTCTGTAACCCGTATTGGGTATTTATACCAAGTAGGAAGTAGGGTATTAACCGGCTATTTTCAACCTGCCAATTCCTATTCGGGCTCGTTAATTCCCTTTAATTTTTTGAATAACTACCTTTCCATTGGCGGATATTTTCAAACCGGTGCCTGGGAAAAATCGAGGGATGGTAACCTAGGCATTTGTTGGTTTGCCCTGCGATATATACAAAGTATTTCTTCCAAAAATAGTATTAATAAGTTGCTGGAACACCCTGGATTGAATAACCATTTTAAAGGCTATGCCCTTGGAATGGGCGTAGAAATTAACCAATTGCTGCACGTAAAAGCCGTAGTTTATCAATACTTAAAAGGGCTGTTGCCGGGCATCCACCCAACGCTTTATCAAGTAACTTTTCATTACAGCCTGAAAACCAATAGTTAAGTTTTGTCGTCTATCTAATTGAAACAAAATAAATTTAAAAACTGCACCGTAATTTCCACCGGAAAAAAGGGTAATTGTACTAAACAAAATACCAAAATTTTGTTCGAAATTGCGTTGTATAATGGTAGTTAAACCCCTTTTGAAAACAAAATCCAATTAGTGATGTCACACAACCTAAACAACATAGATCCCATCAAGGTAGTTATTGCCGATGATCACGTACTATACCGAGCTGGTGTGAAAACTGCGCTGAGTGCGAAGAAAGACATTAAGGTGATTGCCGAAGCCGATAATGGAATGCATCTATTGAACATGCTAAAATCGGTACAACCCGACGTAATTTTACTTGATATACAAATGCCGGTAATGGATGGTATCGGGGCTTTGCCCGAAATAAAAAAGAATTGGCCGCATATTAAAGTGATTATGCTTACTATGATGGATGATCATAGTATGATTACCAAATTAATGGAGCTCGGCGCCAATAGTTACCTCAGCAAAACTAGCGATAGCGAAATTATTTACGAAGCCATCATCACTTGTCACCAACAAGAATATTACTTCAATGCGCTTACTAATAAGGCCTTATTAACCAATTTAAAGTTGCGTAATAATCCTGCTCCGCAAAAATTAGCACAGTTTGAAGTAAATCTAAACGACAAAGAGGTATTGGTTTTAAAACTCATGTGCGAAGAAAAAAGCACCAAAGAAATCGCCGATATCGTTGAACTGAGTCCGCGTACCGTAGAATCCATCAGAGATAAATTGAAAGTAAAAACAGGCGCAAAAAGTACGGCCGGATTAATTATGTATGCCGTAAAAAATAATATGCTCGATGATAATCTGTAAAATCGAATTCGTACATATTGAATCCCGCTAATGTAGCGGGATTTTTTATGCTGCTTATTGAATACATTGCATAAAAAATAACGATGTATTACAATTTCAACGGTCATTTATTTCCCAATGAGCAGGCGGCAGTGGGACCCGGGAATCGAGGATTGCGCTATGGAGATGGCTTGTTTGAAACGATGCGCCTGTTTCATGGAAAACTTCAATGGGCCGATGAACATTTTGCCCGACTTTGGAAGGGGATGCAAACCCTCCATTTTGCTATCCCAAAACATTTTTCACCGGAGGTATTAACGCAACAAATAATACAAACCGCGAAAAAAAATGGTCATGATCGGCATGCGCGCATTCGACTAACCATTATTCGGGGAAGTGGTGGTTTATATGATGCTATTTCACATCAGCCCAATTATTTAATTGAAACTTGGTTACTTCAACCCGAAACCGGCGAATGGAACTCCAATGGATTAGTGGTAGGCATTTATGAAGAAGTAAGAAAGATGGCTGATCGGGTTGCCAATTTAAAGCATAATAATTTTTTACCCTATGTTATGGCGGCCCTGCATGCGCAACAAGAAAAATGGAATGATGCCCTTGTATTGAACCATTTTGGAACGATTTGCGATAGCACCATTGCCAATGTATTTGCCGTTAAGGAAGGCAATGTTTTTACACCGGCGCTATCGCAAGGTTGTATTGCCGGTATTGTGCGAGAACAAATGATTCATCATATCAAACAACAGGGGATAACGATTGTTGAATGCGAAATGACTACTGATTGGTTGTTAAAGGCCGATGAGGTTTTTTTAACCAATAGTATTTCGTGGATGCGCTGGGTACGCGAAATAGGTGATGCTACCTATGGATGTGCAATTGCTCATCAGATATATAGTTCCTTTCGTTCAACCTTTTAATTGCTGGGTTGTTTACAACCTAAACTCAACTATGCAAGAAGTTAGTATTTTTTGGTTTCGAAGAGATTTGCGTATTCAAGATAATGCGGGTTTGTATCATGCCTTAAAAGGTCCTTATCCGGTTATTCCCATTTTTATTTTTGATACCGATATTTTGCATCTATTGGAAGATAAGCAAGATCGACGTGTTCAATTTATTCATGAATCCATTGAGCAATTGCAAGCGCAATTTATTCAACAAGGTGCTTCTTTGGAGGTATATCACGGAAAACCAATCGAGGTATTCGAAGAAATCGTAAAAAAATATATCGTTAAACAAGTTTACACCAATCGAGATTATGAGCCGGGGGCTATTTTACGCGATGAAACAATTGCCAAGCGTTTAGCCGAAAATGGTGTAAGCTTCCATCATTATAAAGATCAGGTTATTTTTGAAGCTGCCGAAGTGTTGAAAGACGATGGCAAGCCGTATACTGTTTTTACGCCTTACAGTAAAAAATGGAAAGCACTTTTAAAACCTTTTCATTTAAAAGCCTATCCAACCGAGCGCTACTTGGGGCAATTGTTTAAACAAGCTCCGCAATCTATTCCAACACTACAAGCTTTGGGGTTTGAAAAAGGAATTGGTACTTTTCCGGCTTCCACTTTGCAAGAAGAATTAGTTCGAAAATATGCGCAGCAGCGCGATATCCCGGCGATAGCCGGAACTTCCAAATTGGGTGTTCACTTGCGATTTGGAACAATCAGCATTCGGCAGATAGCTTTGGAAGCCCAAAGTTGGTCAGAAACTTTTTTGAATGAATTGATTTGGCGCGATTTCTATCATATGATATTGAGTCATTTTCCGCAGGTTGGTCAAGGTAAAGCATTTAAACCTTTATACGATACCATTGAATGGAGAAAAGATAACGGAGAGTTTGAAAGATGGTGCCAAGGTAAAACCGGTTATCCGATTGTTGATGCCGGTATGCGTGAATTGAATGCAACGGGGTTCATGCATAATCGGGTTCGTATGATTGTTGCCTCATTTCTATCTAAACATCTTTTACTGGATTGGAGATTAGGGGAGGCTTATTTTGCAGCTAAATTGCTTGATTTTGATCTAGCCGCTAATAATGGAGGATGGCAATGGGCGGCAGGTTCAGGTTGCGATGCAGCCCCTTATTTTAGAATTTTTAATCCTTATTTACAAACCCAAAAATTTGATCCGCAATTGCATTATATCCGCAAATGGGTACCCGAATTGGATAGTTTTGATTATCCGCAACCCATCGTACAACACGAATTTGCACGAAAACGCTGTTTGGAGATTTATGGCAAGGCGCTTAAACCAAACATAGAATAAGCCCTAGTTTATACCTGTTTTAACGAAAATTATTTGCTGTTTTTTGCTTCATCTATTTTATTGTGGAAGCAATTAACTAGAAAAGTTCATTTTTTTTGAGCAAGTGAACAATAATTCATTAATTTTATTGTCCATTTTTATTTTGTCCCTATCAATCACCTCCCCAAGTAACCGCAAGAATAAGCCGAATTTCGGCTAGCGCATCTTTGTGAACAAATCATTAATAGCATTTAAATCAGCGGTCATTGTAGAATAATTACTAATTTCGATTCAGATTTTTTTTTAAACAGCAACTATATATGAAAAAGTTACTTCTTACGTGTTTATCCGTTTTTACCCTCGCATTGAGCTTTGCGCAAAATGTAGGTGTGGGTACAAATACTCCCAATGCCAGTGCTGTATTGGATGTTTCTGCTTCCAATAAAGGGTTTTTGCCTCCTCGTGTAGCCTTAACCTCAACAACAGATGCCGCAACTATAGCATCTCCTGCTGCAGGTTTGTTAGTTTATAATACCGCAACTGCGGGTACTTCGCCCACCAATGTTGTTCCAGGTTATTATTATTATACTGGCGTTAGTTGGTTCCGTATTAGCAATCCGGGTAGTGCTTCCGGTGATATGCAATATTGGAATGGTTCTCAGTGGGTACTAATTCCTGCAGGTGTAACCGGCGCAACCTTAACTATTTGTAACGGTGTTCCACAATGGGGACCATGTAGTGCAGGAGGCTCTTTACCAACTATTGTAACCAATACAACCACTAGTGTTGCCGGTACTACCGCTTTTGCAGGTGGTAATATTACAGCGGATGGTGGTGCAGCCATTACCGCAAGAGGGGTAGTTTATGCAACTACTGCTGATCCAACTTTGGCTAATAGTGTTGTATCTCATCCTACTGCTGCTACCGGTAGCTATTCGGTTGGTTTAACCGGCTTAACACCAAGTACTTTATACCATGTACGTGCTTATGCAACCAATAGTGCCGGTACTGCTTATGGTGCAGATTCTACCTTCACTACTACTGCTATTTCTGCTCCAACCATTACAACCACTGCTGCATTTGGCGTTAGCAATAATGCTGCAACCAGTGGCGGTTCTGTAACTAGCAATGGTGGTACACCATTAACCGCTCGCGGTATTGTTTATAGTACCAATCCTAGTCCAACATTGGCCGACAATGTGATTACCGATGTATCTGTTACAACCGGTACTTTTACTGCTAATATCACCGGTTTAGCAAATACTACTACTTATTATGTTCGCGCTTATGCAACCAATAGCGTAGGTACTACCTATGGTAATGAAGTTAGTTTCACTACTTTGGGTACAGGTGCTTTTGCCGCAACCTACACTTTTGATGCGGTAACAACCACTTCAGGAACTACAGATCCTACACCAGCTCCAGTAGTTGCCGGTGTAACCTTTGGCTCATTTAGTGCTGCAGGAGGCGTTTCTGCAAATCCGAATGCAGGTTTCCGTTTCACATTTACTACCTGGACATTAGGTGCAACCACCGGTTCAGATGTGTTTACTTCTAGCATGGATAGTACAGATAAATATTATGAAGTAACAATTACACCGGATCCGGGTAAAACATTGAACTTAACCTCTATGACCTTCACTTTACAACGTTCTAGCACCGGTGTTAGACAATGTTTTGTAAGAAGTAGTGTTGATGCATTTGCAACTAATCTTGAGCCAACTATTAGCCCGGCTAATGCTAATTTAAGCGTAGTGCCGACTAATAAAATTCAAGAAGTTGATGGTGTAACAACCGCGCAAACCGGACCAACCTATACCTTAGGCGGACCACAATTTTCAGCTATTACTGCTCCAGTAACCTTCCGTTTTTATGGAATTAATGCTGAATCTTACGGTGGTACCTTCAGTATTGATAACGTTGTATTTAATGGTTCTGTGAACTAATTATTATAAATGTTGAAGAAAAGGCCGCCTAATTGGGCGGCCTTTTTTTATGTGCCGATTGAAACGGAGAAGTGCTTTTTGTTCGCGGATAATAGGTTGAAGGGTTTAATAAATCATGCCGATTTACCGGATATTAAACTAGCTTTTATATTGAAACAACTGCATTTTTTAATGATTATGGCTGCAATATGAACGGACTGCGTTATACATCAAATGTCAAACATCGTGAAAGGAGCGCATCATAATAAAAAGGATAAAATTGATTATTTTGTACTGACTAATGGTTCAACATCTTTAAAAAATATATTAGGTTTTTTAGCAGCAGTTAATATACCGGCAAAGCCATTCAACATTATATGTTAATTAAGATAAACAGAAAAGAAGCGATTGAAAAATTCCCAAATTTCCCTTTGCGACATTTTGATCCAAAGGAGGAGGAAGATGTTTTTAATTATCCGAGGGTTTTTGCAAATTATGTTTTCACACTTCCTTCAAAATCATATAAAGGTCATATTAAATTATTGGGAACGCAACTGGTATTTTTGGCAAATAGTTTAGGTATTGATCATTTCATTTTTATGGGTGATGAGGATACTGCTTGGCTCCGGAGGTTTAATACTTATGATTGCTTTCAAGAGTCCTTACAATATTTAAGTGACAATAAAATCGGCAAACGATTTAATGGAGCTTTGCAAGTTGAAACAGCAGAAATTCCTCTTTTTATAAAACACCTAGCTTGGTTAGTGAGAACAAATGGATTGCTTCCCTATGTTCATTTCATCGATCCCGAACAAAATATTATTGGGAACATTTGCCAACATGGTAGTCTGCATATTTCGTCAAAGAACAAAACGGCAGATAAGAAATTTAAAAACATAATTACAAAAAGCCAGTTCGCCTATTTAACGGATGGTCGCTGCTATAATAAATTCTCAAAAGCAGGCGCAATAAAGGGTAGAACATTAATTGTGTAACCAACATTAAGTCTGGCAACCGACATTAGCTTTTGCAGCTGCTTGTAGGATGATGGTATAGCCGTGCATTGGTTGGCTAATTAGTTGCAGTTGATATTGGCTGTTTGCTTATATAGCCTTTTCATCAAACCTGTGGGGGAGGCATTGATGCCCACTGCATGGAGTAACAATTTGCAAAGCCTCTGCCTTTACATTTATAGATAATTCGCTGAACCATGTATTAAACTTGAAAATGGACTTCCGGCATTTTTTAATTCCGTCCATTCTAACTACTTAGTTCCCCAATTTTATCATATAAAAAGGGTTAAGCTTGGTAGCTTAACCCTCTGATATTTTATTAAGATAAATATACTTATTGATTACCCATTCCACTTTGCATACTATCCATTTCACTACGTAAATTTTTACGCTTAAATAAGGATACATCAATTTTACCAAATCGCCAGTTGAAGTTTAAACGTAACACTTGTGGATCGCGAATACGAGAAACATCTTGAATAAAGAAAGGCGATTCTGAATGTGTTGCATTGAATTTAGTTCTAAAGATATCATTCATTTGTAAGGTTAATGAAGCTGCATTGTTTTTTAAGAAATCCTTTCTAATAGCAATGTCCACGCCATAAATAGGTTCGATATAACCTTGGGCTGTTGGCGTGTTTCCGCCGCCGCCAAACATCATACCGCCACCACGGCCACC
>JBJOQA010000274.1:0-10981 GCA_046050225.1 Bacteroidota bacterium
CCGTGAATCTGACGAGTTTGCGCCATCACTGCCGTGGTTAACAGCAGCAAGGCAATGAATGAAAACAACTTTTTCATTTGCAATTTGTTTTGGTTTAAAAATATATCTAGCTTGATTTTCACAAAGGCAACGGGTTAAACAGTTCATATTCACAGGGCATTCGAAATCCGAGTATCATTGGTTTTTCAAGAGTTTCATTCATCATCTCCTACTCCTCAAAAACATTAATTACAATAATTGCAAATAAATAGATTGGTCAATCTATCCGCTAAATCGTTTTAGCTTTTTCAACCGCATATAATGCATGCAGGTAATTGAATAAAAAAGTGATTAATAGTTTTATCTAAGACAGAATAAAACTTTTGCAACGATTAAGCAAAATAGAATATAGCAAACAATCCAAGAATTTGCGACAGGTTAAAAGAGAACAAATTTGCCTCCTTTAAAAGCTAACGCAAGATAAAGATAATGAGTAAAATCGTTTTAGCAAATTTTTATCAATAAAATTACAGATTTCCTTGTTCGGCAAATTCAAATAAGGTTGCCGCACCGGTAACTGCGGCCAACTCTCCCAATGTTGAAATGCCCAGTTGTGCAGTACAGCCATTTTGATTTAATACAACCATTGTTTGCTCCAAAAAATAGGGTGCAGCCTTGGCAATATTTCCACCAATCACCACATGATTGCAATTTAATTGGGTACAAAGTAGTTGAACAAAATTTGCCAGATTATGGGAAAAGCTTGTAAACAAGGCAGCTCTTTCATGCGCAGCCATTTCTTTTTCCAGCAAATCTTTCACGCCCAAAATTTCTTCATGATACTGTAAACGATATTCATTTACAAACCAGCGGGTAGATAAATAATCCTCGGCAATACCGGATTTAAAAGGCATACGCCATAAATCTGCATCAACCAGCGTTTGATCTTTAAAATAGGCAGAACCCAAGCCTGTACCCAATGTTACTCCAACCGCATCCGGCATCCCTTTCATTATTCCGGCAAATAATTCTCCTTTTAAAAAACTACTCGCGTCATTGATAAATTTTATTTGACTGGGGAGTATACCTAATTCTGCGGCAAGTAACTCCTTTACATTTAGCCCAAATAAAGATTTAAATTTCTCTTGCTTTTCAATCAAACAAATTCCATTCTCATAATCAAATGGACCCGGCATAGCAATTCCGATAACCGATTGAGACATCCCGGCATTTGTCCAAGACTGCTGAATCACACTTGCCCATTGGCTGATAATTTCAACAACGGTTCCGCTTGAATTTACAAAGCTTCGAACCTGACTTTTTGGTAATATTTGGCCGGAAGATGTATTTACCAGCGCGGCAAGTATATGTGACCCCCCAATATCCACACCTAAAGCAAAATTTGACTCCATTAAAAGTAATTTTGAAATTTGCGATTGAAGTTCAAATATATGCTTAAACGTTTTAGCAAATAAATTCTGCTACTATTTTCTTTTTTTACCGGAAGAATTTCTAATAATAAGCTGTCCGGGAAGTGTTACTTGCTGCAATTGTTGATTACTAAATGCAAGTTTATCTAATAACATATTGATGAGTGATTCAGCCATACTTTCAATTGGCTGCGTGATGGTAGTAATGGGAGGATTGTGCAATTCAAACGCAATATGATCATCAAAAGAAACCACTGCCAAATCTTTTGGTATACTAAGTTTTAATTCTTGAATTGCCTTCAAGCCACTAATGCATAAATAGTTTGTTGCGAAAAAAACAGCATCTAAACTCTTTTTTCTGCGCAAAAAGTCTATAATGTAATCTGCCCTGCTATTACTCTCAAGATTAAAGGATAATTCCTTTACATAGCTTTTAAGTCCGTACTTTTCTATCGCTGCTTCATAGCCTGCTAAGCGCTGCTGCATTTGAGATTGAAGCGAATTAATGGTAATAAATCCAATATCCTTAAAACCATTTGAAACTAAATGCGAAACCGCATCAAAGGCACTTTGATAGTTATCTAATTCAACATAGTCATGATCAATATTATCATACTTTCTATCAAATAAAATAATGGGTACTCCGGTTTTAACCAATTGTGCTATTTCCTCTTTAATACCATCCGTAGGGGTAATGATATAACCATCTACACGCTGTTCTTTAAACATTTGTAATAGTTCTCGCGCTTTCTCGGGTTCATTGCCCGTACTACAGTACAATATCCGATAGCCATTTTTATAGGCCTTCTCTTCAATCAATCGTGCAAAGTTGGCAAAAAACGAGTTGGATATATCTTCTACCATTAGCCCAATAATATTGGTTTTGCCGGTACGAAAACTTCTTGCCAGTAAATTGGGTTTATAGTTTACCTCCTCTACAAACTGGAGCACTTTTTCTTTTAAGGCATTACTGATTCTTTTCTCTTCTGCTTTGCCATTAAGAATAAACGAAACCGTAGTGGTAGAGATATTTAGCTTTTTGGCAATATCTACTAATGAATAGGATTTATTTTTCAATTGACTGGTAACATTTTCTTTGAAAAGAGTAAGGTAATAAAAAACATGCACAATTTGAAACCATAGGCAGAAACCGATGCAACAGCGGGATATTTTAGTGATTGACGAAATTGGCAATCCCTCCAACAACAGCTATTCTAAGTACTTCTTACGATATTGATTAGGGGTAAATCCTACAATTTGCTTAAAGTATCTATTAAAATTTGAAAAATTATTAAAACCGCTTTCATAACAAATTTCACTAACCGGCTTTTCGGTTTCACTTAATTGTTTACAAGCATGATTGATGCGCACTTCCGTTAAAAAAGTAGAGTACGTTTTGTTCGCCCTTATCTTAAAATATCTACAAAACGAATTAGGGGTAAGATTAGCTATCGAAGCAATTTCTTTCAAGGATATATCCTCATTAAAATGAGCCAAAATATGTTGCACAACATCGTTCATCCGATCAGGATCTTTATCAGCAGGCAACAATGGCATTTTCTTTTTATTAATCAACTGCAAATCATTCGACTCCGAAAGCAGGTGCAATATTTCTAAAAACAAAATGATTTTTTGCGTGCCAGTACTCTCCAATAATTTTTGCAACAAAACGGCAATTTGGTTCTTTGTTTTCCGGTGAATACTAATTCCCTGCTTTGCTTTAACAAACAATTTTTGCAAATTTTGATTCTCGGGTAAATCAAAAAATTGATCACCCAATGCACAAGGCAAAAAATGGATAACCGTTGCCTCAGCCTTTAATTTTGGATTTCCCTTACAGTATTGCTCATCACACTTCCATAAATGCGGAATATCCTGTCCTACCAAAATCATATCTCCGGCCTTAAAACTTTGTATATGGTTGCCTATAAATTGCGTTCCACTTCCTTTTTGAATATAAACCAACTCCATCTCGGGATGAAAATGCAATTCTTTATAAAAATAGGGAACAACATCATGCCGCACACTAAACGACTGCCGAGGTTGGAGCGACACTTTTAATAGTTTTGGTTTCATCTGTAACTTATATACTATTTAAACTACATTAATAAGGTTTAATTAAATAAGTAGGTAAGATAATACAAGTATTGGATATTTTCATTCAAATGATTTTCTGTTGAGGGCTTTACTTTTATTGCTGCTAATTTCAAGTTGCAGGCTAACTGTTTATTTATACGCAAATCTTTATGATTGTTCAACTATTCATTCCTTGCTATATCGACCAATTCTACCCACAGGTAGGCATTGCAACTTATGAGTTATTGCAAAAATTAGGATGTCAGGTGATTTATCCCACCAAACAAACTTGCTGCGGTCAACCAATGGCCAATGCAGGTTTTGAACATGAAACTGCCGCATGCAATCATAATTTTATTTCCTGCTTCTCTGATGCGCATTTCATCGTATGCCCTTCGGGAAGCTGCACTTTACATATTAAAGAACATTTGGCCGGACAGGATGCTACCAAAGCCAATGCCATCCGATGCAACATTTATGAATTAACAGAATTTATAACCGATGTGTTGCACATCACACCAACGTTTAATGCTTTTCCTCATAAAGTAGGTTTTCATAGCAGTTGCCATGGACTTAGAGGTTTAAACCTTGCTTCGATGAGCGAAAGTATGGATACCCCCTATTCTAAACCCGGTCAACTTTTAAATAGTATTGAAGACTTAGAATTATTTTATCCCGACAGAACTGATGAATGCTGTGGATTTGGCGGTACATTTTGTATTACCGAAGAGGCAGTTTCGGCAAAAATGGGCAAAGATTGTATTCAAAAACATTTAGCAAATCAGGTAGAAATAATTACGGCAAATGACATGAGTTGTTTAATGCATCTAGAGGGCTTGATTAGTAGAAATAAATACCCGATTAAAGTGATGCATATTGTTGAAATTTTAAATCAAGCGCTCAACTAATGGTAAAGCACGCTACCAAGGCCGCTACATTTTTAGCAGATGATGCCAGAACTAACTGGCATGATGAAACGCTTTGGTTTGTGCGTTCAAAAAGAGATAAAGCAGCACAACAATTACCGGAATGGGAAGCGCTTAAAAAAACTGCATCCAACATCAAAGATCATACCCTACAAAACCTTGGACACTATTTACTTGCCTTTGAAAAACAGGCAAAAAACAATGGCATACAGGTTCACTGGGCCAACAGTGGAGAAGAACATAATGAAATTATACTTTCATTGCTGAAAAAATCAGGGGCCAATCAAGTGGTAAAAAGCAAATCCATGCTAACCGAAGAGTGCCACCTGAATATGCATTTAGCAAAGCAGGGCATTCGCGTTACCGACACTGATTTAGGTGAACGAATTGTACAATTACGCAACGAAATACCCAGCCACATTGTATTACCGGCTATTCATTTAAAAAAAGAGGAAGTAGGTGAAACCTTTCATCAATTTTTAAATACAGAGAAAGGAAACGCAGATCCCAACTACCTTACGCAAATGGCACGCACCCACTTGCGAAATTATTTTTACTATAGCGACGCTGCTATTACCGGTGTAAATTTTGCTGTAGCCGAAACCGGAAATATTGTTGTTTGTACCAATGAAGGAAATGCCGACTTAGGCGCGCATACGGCTCGAATACATATTGCTTGTATGGGGATTGAAAAAGTAATTCCAACTACAAAAGATTTGGGTATTTTTTTACGTCTATTAGCTAGAAGTGCAACGGGACAATCTATTACCACCTACAGTAGTCATTTTAAAAGTCCGATGCCGGGCAAAGAAATGCATGTAATAATTGTTAACAACAAGCGCACCGATTTATTAAAAAATTCTGATTTTAAAAATTCACTTAAATGCATTCGCTGTGCAGCTTGTTTTAACACCTGCCCGGTGTATAGAAAAAGTGGAGGTTATAGTTATCACAATCTGATTGCAGGTCCTATAGGCTCAATCTTAGCGCCTAACTTGAACAAAAAGGAAAATGCAGATTTGCCATTTGCGTCCACGCTTTGTGGCAGTTGCAGCAATGTTTGTCCGGTAAAAATTGACCTACATCAACAACTTTGGAAAATGCGCCAAGTACTTGCAAAGGAAGGCCATGTAACATTCTCCAAAAAAATTGCGATGAAAGGAATGGGTTGGGTTTTAGGCCATCCTGCTATTTACAATACACTTGGATTTATGGTAAGAAAAGTAATGAAATTTCTTCCTTTTTTAGCACAGAATAAATTGTTAAACCCATGGTATCGACAACGCAATTTGCCCAACCCACCTGCCATGAGTTTTAAACAATGGTACAAAACCAATCATTCAGCATGATGCGTGCCAGAGAAACGATATTAAATGAACTAAAAAGCACCATAGGTGATGCGGAGCCGCACCTACACTACGAGGTTACCGCCATTACTTATTCAAATAAAACGGAACGCTTTGTTCAAGCTATTGAAGCAAATGGCGGAAAAATTATTGAAACAAATGATAAATCAACAATAGAAAATTTTATACATGCCGAAAGGGATGCTGGCAAATACATCCAATACATTCAAAAAGGCGAAAAAATAAACTGTGCGCATGCGGCATTGTACAACATTGATACAGCAATTATCAAAGGTGAAACGGCGGTAGCCGAAAATGGTGCAATTTGGATTAGTGAAAATAATATTGGACACCGATTATTACCCTTTACCTGTAAACAATTGGTATTGATTGTTGAGGAAAAAAATATCGTACATAATCTGCAAGAAGCTTATGAAATAATAAATATGGAAAATGAGGGTTATGGCATTTTTATTTCCGGCCCTTCTAAAACTGCAGACATTGAACAAAGCCTTGTAATTGGTGCGCATGGCGCCATTAACCATTTGGTAATTCTAATTAAGTGCTAATGGAAACAACAACAAAAAAAGTTTTAAAAATTCACCCATTAGATAATGTACTGGTTGCACTAAAGGATTTGCAACAAGGCGAAGAAGTATACTATGATGGCAAAATATTTACCGTGCAAGAAGACATTCCTGCAAAACATAAATTCTTTTTGCAAGATTTAAATTCACAAGATACCATAATCATGTATGGCGTTACTGTGGGCAAGATAAACGTTCAGCAGGTTCGTAGCGGTCAACGTATGACAACCGAAAATAGCTATCATGCAGCTGAGGCCTATCATTACCAGAAAAATATTTTTGATTGGCAGGCACCGGATGTGCGCAAATTTGAAAACAAAACATTTGATGGCTATCTGCGTAGCGATGGTATGGTGGGTACTGCAAACTATTGGCTATTTATTCCAACAGTTTTTTGTGAGAATAGAAATTTAGATGTTATAAAAGAAGCTTTACATAACACCCTTGGTTATGCTGTTACAAAAAAGTATGAACAGTATGCCGCACAATTAATACAATCGCATCAACAATCGGGTATTTTTAAAGTAGATGAAATCACTTTAAAAGATGCAGAAAAGACAAAACGTGTTTTTGAAAATATTGATGGCATAAAATTTCTCAATCATACAGGCGGCTGTGGTGGTACCCGCCAAGATGCTAGCACGTTAAGCAAATTACTAGCTGCTTATGCCAACCACCCCAATGTTGCAGGAATAACCATTTTAAGTTTGGGTTGCCAGCATTTACAAATAACCGATTTATTGAATGACATAAAACTACGTAATCCATTATTTGATAAACCGCTTTTAATATTTGAACAACAACAACTAAAAAGCGAAGAAGCTTTAATTAAATCTGCTATCAGAAAAACACTGGAACAACTTGTTATTGCCAATAAAGTGAAACGTCAACCTGTTCCGCTAAGCCATCTATGTATTGGTGTAAAATGTGGTGGAAGCGATGGTTTCAGCGGCATTTCGGCAAATCCTGCCGTAGGTTTTATGGCAGATATGGTGGTTGCTTTAGGCGGAAAAATTTTACTAGCCGAATTTCCGGAGTTATGTGGCGCAGAGCAAGACTTATTGGATAGAACGCCACTAGAAACAAACGCTCAAAAATTCATCCAATTAATGGAAGATTACAATGGGCAAGCCAAAGCCGTCGGTTCTGGTTTTCACATGAATCCATCTCCCGGCAATATTAAAGACGGATTGATAACAGATGCCATCAAAAGTATAGGAGCTTGCAAAAAAGGAGGATCTTCTCCGGTGGTAGACGTGCTAGATTATACCGAACCGGCCACGCAACCCGGTTTAAGTTTAGTATGTACACCGGGCAATGATGTAGAGGCTACCACGGGCCAAACTGCTAGTGGAGCAAATATCATTTTGTTTACAACCGGTTTGGGTACACCAACAGGCAACCCAATTTGTCCGGTAATTAAAATAGCTACTAATTCAGCATTGGCCGTAAGGATGTCGGATATTATTGATATTGATACAGGCGCAATAATTGAAGGGCAAAAAACAATAGAAGAAGTAGGAGAAGAAATTTTAGAATTTGTAATTGCCGTTGCCAGTGGCAAAATAATTCCCAAAGCCGTGCAATTAAACCAAGATGATTTTATCCCTTGGAAGCGAGGTGTAAGTTTATAATTAAGTTTTTAATATAGCATAAGCAAACAAGTCTGAAACCGGCCCGGGTCTCCGGGCCGGGCAAGACCCTTTAAAAAGAAATTCTTTATGTTGAGTCTTAAAAATAAAATAGCAATAATAACCGGTGCAGGAAGTGGCATTGGACGAGCTATTGCAGTCTTATTTGCGCAGCAAGGCGCACGCGTGCATATTTTTGATTTAGATGAAACTAAACTTTCAGCACTCGCCCAAGGCATTACAGAGAAAGGCGGAGAAGCCTTTACACATAAGGTGGATGTTAGTAATCAGCAAACAGTTGCACATGCCATTCAACAAATAGGCGCTTTTTCAATATTAGTTAACTGCGCAGGTATTGCCCATGTTGGAAAAGCTGATACAACCAGCGAGGAAGATTTTGAAAAAGTATTCAAGGTAAATGTAAAAGGAGTATACAATTGCATGTATGCCGCAATCCCAATTTTGAAACAGCAAAGCCATTCTGTAATACTCAATATCGCATCAATCGCAGCTTGGGTTGGCCTTCCTGATAGGTTTGCATATAGCATGAGTAAGGGCGCTGTGGCAGCGATGACCTTAAGCGTTGCAAAAGATTATCTTGAAAATAATATACGTTGCAATTCTATTTCGCCGGCGCGTATACATACGCCATTTGTAGATGGGTTTATCGCAAAAAATTATCCGGGTCAAGAAAGCCAAATGTTTGATAAACTTTCAAAAAGTCAACCAATAGGCAGGATGGGTTCGGTTGAAGAAGTGGCTACACTTGCATTATATTTATGTAGTGATGAAGCAGGTTTTATAACGGGATGTGATTATCCAATTGACGGTGGCTTTATTAAACTTAATAACTAAGTATTATGAAACTTTTTAGATTTGGCAAACAAAATGAAGAAAAACCGGGTGTATGTGTAAATAAAAAATATTACGATGCCTCTGCTATTGTACATGATTATGATGCGCATTTTTTCAATTCTGGAGGTACAGCCATTTTAATGGAACACCTTAGCAACAATAACCTGCCCGAAATAGAAATCGATCGCTATGGTTGTCCGGTAAAAAATCCTTCTAAAATTGTTTGCATTGGATTAAACTACTCAGATCATGCTAAAGAAACAGGTGCAGCTACACCCGAAGAGCCTGTGGTATTTTTAAAATCTACTACCGCCATAATTGGCGCATTCGATGAGGTGATGATTCCGAAAGATTCTATTAAAACTGATTGGGAAGTAGAATTGGCGGTGGTTATAGGCAAAACCGCCTCTTATGTAAAAGAAGAAAATGCGCATGAATATATAGCAGGATATTGTGTTCATAACGATATTAGCGAAAGAGCGTTTCAGTTGGAGCGAGGTGGCACTTGGGACAAAGGAAAAGGTTGCGATACCTTTGCACCTATTGGCCCTATGTTAATTACGCCAGATGAAATTACCGACATCAACAACCTTAGGCTATGGCTTAAAGTGAATGATACCATCATGCAAGATGGCAATACTGCTAACTTGATTTTTAAAATCCCTTTCTTAATTTCTTATGTAAGCAGATTTATGACCCTGTTACCGGGGGATATCATTTCTACCGGAACGCCAGCCGGCGTTGGTCTTGGCATGAAACCACCATTATATTTAAAACCCGGAGATGTAATGGAGTTGGGCATCGACCAAATTGGCATTTCAACACAAAAGGTAGTTGCCTTTACACAACCTTGCTAAATCTTTTGCTTGCATATGAAATCAACCCAAAAATATTTGCTTCCTTTTATAATGATTACAAGCCTGTTTTTTCTATGGGCTTTTCTTCATAATATAAATCCAATTCTTATTCCCCATCTAAAAAAAGCTTGCAGCCTAACAGATACGCAAAGTGCTTTAATTGACTTCTCGGTATACATCGGATACTTTATTATGGCATTGCCTGCCGGATGGCTCATGCATAAATATGGTTATACAAAAGGAATTTATATTGGCTTGGCTTTATATTGCTTGGGAGCTTATCTCTTTATACCAGCAGCCTCTAGCCGAAGCTATATTTTTTTCTTAACGGCATTATTTATCATGGCAGCAGGCGCTACCTTTTTGGAAACCGTTGCCAATCCATATATCACCAAACTGGGAGATGCGGATACCGCTGCCGGCCGACTAAATCTTGCACAATCCTTCAATGGCGTTGGTGCAGTAGTGGCACCACTGATTGGAAGTTCATTTATTTTTTCGGGGATAGAACATAGTGCCGATGAGCTGTCGTTAATGTCCAACGACCAACTACAACAGTATTTAAATGCAGAAGCCGCTACCGTTAAAATGCCCTACCTGGTAATTGGGTCGGCCGTGTTAAATATTTTACTTCTATTTATTTTTATCAAATTGCCGGATATAAAAGAATCAAATCAAGAAACCGGTCCTTCAAAGTTTTCATTTCGAGTATTTAGATTTGTACATTTTCGTAATGCCGTAATTGCACAGTTTTTTTATGTTGGGGCACAAGTTTGTGTGGGCAGCTTCTTTGTACGAATATGCAAGTATAGTAGCAATATTGGCGAAAAAGAAGCGGGCATTTATTGGGGTAGTATTGCCATGATTGGTTTCATGCTCGGCAGATTTGCCGGATCATTACTCATGCGCTATTTAAAACCTGCCAAGCTATTATTATTGTTTTCAATAGCCAGTGTACTACTTTTGTTTATCGTTGTTTTGCTAAAAGGAAACGCTGTCGTGTATTCACTAATGTTAGTTCCATTTTTTATGTCTATTATGTTCCCAACTATATTCGCACTTGGAATTTCCGGATTAGGCGAAGAAAGTAAAATTGCCTCTTCTTTTATTGTGATGGCAATTGTTGGTGGCGCTTTTTTTCCATTAATTATGGGTAAAATAAGTGACGCAACTAATGGCAATATTCAACTTGCCTATATAGTACCAGCCATTTGTTTGGCGGTAGTTGCTTGGTTTGGATTTACTCAAATGAAAAAAGAAACAGAGGTTTCATTTGCCATACACTAAATAAATT
>JBJOQA010000275.1:0-3776 GCA_046050225.1 Bacteroidota bacterium
ATGTTATTTATTTTGCCAAGCCCTTACTGATAATTCCTCCGCTAATTTCTAATGTTGTACCATGAACCGATTCGTTTTTTAGAATGAACTCAATTGTTGATACTATTTCAGAAGTGTTGACTAACCTGCCGGTAGGAATGTCTTTAATGATACCTGCTAGAATTTCGGGTTTAATATCAAGTAATAAAGGAGTGGCTACATACCCGGGGGCAATTGAAGCAATTCGAATATTATTTATATTTCGGGCATGAAATTCGCCTGCAATTATTTTGGGCCATAATGCAATCGCCGCTTTGGTAGAAGCATAGTTGAGCTGGCCTAATTCTCCTGATTTATTGATGGAAGAAATTGGAATTAATACCCCCTTGTTGCCTTGGTTCACCATTCTTATGGCTGCTTCTCGAATCGTTAAAAATACGCCTGTTAAATTCACGTCTATAACCTGTTTCCATTGTTCGATTTGCATGAATTTTTTTACTTTGCCGGTAGTTTTATCAGGTGTAACTAAATAGCTGTCGCGAATAATTCCGGCGCTTGCAATAACTGCATCAATTTGGCCGAAGTGATTGATTGCAGCATCCATAAATGACTGAACAGAAACTTCATTGGTTACATCCAGCGGATGGATTTCAACGGTTCCGCCGGCCTCCAAAATTTTGTTTTGTACAATTTGTAATGCTTCGATATTTACATCTCCTAAAACAACACGTGCGCCTAATGCAGCGAGTTCAAGTGCAGCGGCTTGTCCAATTCCACTGGCAGCGCCGGTAATCGCTATAATTGCGTTCTTAATTTCCATGATACTTATTTGATAAAATGATGAATGAGAGATACAATTTCTTTGGCCCCTTCACCATAAAGCATGGTTTGATGATTGCCATAAACCCCTGCGTAGGTGCAATTGGGCATTAAATTAACGGTTTCCATTGCCAAGTCTTCGGGCAGAAGAGCAGCGCCTAAGTTGTAAATGCCGGGTGCGTTTATAAGTAAGGTTGGATGTTGAACGCTTTTAAGGTAATCAATCCATGGTTCACCTAAGCTGCCTTTGAGAACCGCTTCCATCATGTGTTGCATTTTAGGAATGCATTGAACGGTTCCGTTTTGCAAGGTTTGAACGTCGGCTTGATAATAAGATAGCATATGTTGGTCCCATTCTTTAAGATATGGTGCTTGTTTTACAATTTGTAAATAGGCCTCAAAACTTTCATAGATTTTTTCCAGCCGCATTAGCGCCGGAGAAAGCATTTCTTTAGTTAGGGGATGCATTCTTGCGGCTGCATCCATTAATATTAATTTAGATACGCGATCGGGGTAATAATAGGCTAAATATAAACCCAAAAATCCACCGAAAGAATGTCCGGCAATAGGTATTGATTCAATTTGCAATGCATCTAACAATTCAATGATGTCTTTGGTATGATGCATCATCGTATAGCCGGTTTCCGGCGCTTCGCTTAATCCGCGTCCGCGAAGATCTACTGAAAGGATATGAAAATCGTTAGCTAAACCTGCCTCCAATATGCCATCAAATGCATGTGCATTTGCCGTTAAACCGTGAAGTAATAAAACGGTAGGGCCGTTTAATGGTCCTTCTAAATAGTGAAGTTTAATGGTATCTAATTGAAGAAACTTGCTTTTTAGCGCTGAACTTTCTGTCATAATTAAAAAATGTTTTGGTCATCACTAAATCTTTCGCGCAATTCTCGCTTTAGCACTTTTCCTGCAACATTGCGCGGTAATTCTTTTAAAATGAAAACTTGATTAATTTTTTGATAGCGTGCTCCTAAATTTTGATTGGCCCATGCTAAAATTTGGGTAGCAGTTTCCGTGCTTTCTACATCAAGAACAACAGCAGCAACGGGTGTTTCTCCCCATTCTTCATGGGGTATACCAAAAACGGCAACGTCTTTAATGCGGGGATGCCGTATTAAAATTTCCTCGATATCGGTTGGGTAAACATTTACGCCACCTGAGATAATGAGATCTTTTTTTCTACCGGTGAGGAATAAAAATCCTTCATCATCAATATATCCTAGGTCGCCTGTATATAACCAGCCATCGCGGATAGCTTCTTTAGTAAGCGCTTCGTTTTTGTAATAACCATCCATGAGAAGCGGACTTTTTCCAACGATTTCACCAATGTTTCCATTGGGTTGATTATTACCTTGTTCATCAACAATACGGATATGCATAAATTGAGAAGGATATCCCACGCTACCTGTTTTTCGAGTCGCATCATTGCGATCGAGTATTGTCATAAAGCCTTCCGTAAGGCCGTATAGTTCATAAAATACGCCGGGTAATTGCCGGTTGAGCGCTTGTTTGTGTTCAAGTAAAAGAGGAGCCCCTACCGATAGAATATATTCAATAGAAGGCAGATGTTCTTTGTTGAAATTTTCTTGTTGTAAACAGCCGATGATTTGAGAAGGCACTAAAATAGTATGCGTTACTTTTTCATTGTGTAAAATGGATACAACTTCTTTTGCATCAAAATGCGACATTAATACATAGGTGCAACCTAAAAACATGGCCGGCATCAATGTAAGAAAGGATCCATTAAAAATAATTGAACCCGAATGCATGACCACACTTTCAGGCGTCATGCGAAAAGCGTTTGCAAATAAACTTCCGTATAATGATCTAACACCGTGATTGATAACGATTCCTTTAGGCATTCCGGTAGTGCCACTACTATAAATAATGTTATAACAATCGGTACTTTCTATATTCGGTAGGTTAGGCGGTGTTGTTGGTTGTTCGTTTTTTGCTTGATGATAGTTTTGGAATTGATGCAGATTGGCATCAATGACCCAAAAATTTGTTGACGGAATTTGCGGTAAGTTTTGTCGTATTTCGTTAACATAGGCTGTTAGGCACTGATTGGTTATTACCAATTTAGTGTCGGCATCCTGCAATAAATTTTGTAAACCTTCGCCACGTAATAAAGGGCTTAATGGCACTGCCACGGCACCACAAGCTGCACAGGCCCAATAAATTTCCCAAAGTTCAACACTATTTGAAAGTAGTGTAGCTACTTTGTCCCCTTTTTCAATTCCTGCTTGTTTAAAAGCATGGCATAGTTGATTTACTGAGTGATATAAATCAAGATAACTAATGCGTTTATCTTCAAAAATAAGCGCAAGGTGTTTCGGGCGATATTGAGCGTGCTTTTGCAGCCAATATTGAATGGTAAGTGAATGATTCATAACTAAAATAAGGTGGCACACCTAAGTGCGCCACCTGCGAAAGCATGAGAAAGACTTATTTTTTCGTTGATGCGGTATGCGGAATCCGCGCTTTGATTTCTAATGAGAAAAGACGACCGATAGAAGGCGATCCAACAAATTCTCTTTGCGTAACATTAAAAAGGTTACTGATGCCGGCGCCTAAGCTTAGCATGCTGTTCATGCGGAAACCGGTGCTGATATCAACGGTTGTAAATCCACCTAATGCACCCCAATCGTAATTTTTTACATAATTACGAGGTTGGTTATTGATCGGGTTGATGCCGCCATAAACCACACCACGTTTTCCTGCACCTGCAGCAGTTCCTATTTGGTTGCCGCTATACATATCAAATTGTTCTACCCAGCGAGCAGATAGGTTAAGAAACATTTTGCCTTTTGCTAAATTTTGGAAACTTAAAGTTCCAGCTAAGCGATTTTGCGGTGCATTCAAACTTCTTTCTTCCAATGAAACATAACCATCTTTATTTGCATCGTTTTTCAAATTGTTTTTGGTAATATCTGAACCAAAATAACTGTACTTAACGGCTA
>JBJOQA010000276.1:0-5735 GCA_046050225.1 Bacteroidota bacterium
AAACTCCAAAAGATCAGCCCGAAGTATCGATGGAAAAGATGATGAGCGGTTGGCAATTTGATAAAAAATTCATCGAGCAAAGAAAAATATTTTTATGGGGCGTGGTAGATGATAAAAGCTGCAAGGACATCACCGCAAGGTTATTATATCTAGAGGCCATTGATCCCGGAAAAGAAATTACTTTTTACATCAGCAGTCCGGGTGGTATGGTTACCAGCGGTATGGTGGTGTACGACACCATGCAAATGATTAGCAGCCCTGTAAGTACCATTTGTATGGGTATGGCGGCTAGCATGGGCAGTATTTTATTAAGCGGTGGTACCAAGGGACGTCGTTTTATTTTTCCGCATGGTGAGGTAATGATTCATCAGCCTAGCGGTGGCGGGCAAGGAACCAGTGCCGATTTAGAAATTATGGCCGAACAAATTCGTAAAACCAAAGAAATGGGTGCCAAAATTTTGGCAGATAATTGTGGTCAACCCTTCGAAAAAGTGATGAAAGATTTTGATCGTGATTATTGGATGGATGCACAAGAGTCATTGGCTTATGGTATTGTGGATGGAATACTAGAAAAATTATAATTACAAATTTTTGTATTGAAGGGGCAGATGATTATCTGCCCCTTTTTTTATTTTTAACCTGAGTAAACGCTGCGAAAATGTTTTGTATCTTATCAACAAAACCAACTGTAATGAGGCATTTTCGGCGGCATTTTTTGATTCAAATTTTGATATGGACATTTTTGGCAGGATGTTCAAAAAATCAATCTGTTGAAAGTTTTACCGAAACGGTAACGCCGGTTACGCCCGATTTTAGCACCCAGGTTACCGCATCCGTAAATGGTTTTGTAGTAGATGAGCAAGATCAACCCATTGCAGGCGCTAATGTCGTGGCCGGTAATCAAACTGTAATTACTAACCAATGGGGTTATTTCAGCATAAAAGATCAATCTTTTCCAAAGGCCGCAGGGGTAGTAAAAATTACGAAGGCAGGATACTTTAACGGGGTTAAAACTTTTACGCCCGAACAAGGAAAAACCTTCTTTTTTAGAATCAGTTTAATACCTGAAAACAATGTGGGCTCAATTTCAGGTACAGCGGGCGGTTCGGTTAGCGGAGGTAATGGCGGCAAATTAATTTTACCGGCCAATGCCACGGTAGATGCTACTACCAACCAAACATATACCGGTGCAATACAAGTGGCCTTGCACTACTTAGATCCTTCTCAAGTTACTTCCACGCAAGCAACAATGCCCGGTGATTTGCGCGGACTAGACACTGCAGGTTATTTTAAACAATTGGTAAGTTTTGGCATGTTGGCAGTTACCTTAAAAAGTACAACCGGCGCATTACTGCAAATGGCGCCCGGTAAAAAAGCAACTTTGAATTTTCCCATTGCCGCAAGTTTATTAAGCAGCGCACCTCAAACCATTAGTCTTTGGTTCTTTGATGAAAACAAAGGCGTTTGGAAACAAGAAGGAACGGCAAACAAAGTAGGTAATGTTTATGTAGGTGAAGTGGCTCATTTTACATTTTGGAATTGTGATATTGGTTTACCCTTAGTATCGTTTAATGCGCAAATTGTAAATGAAAATTTGCAACCTTTACAACATACCTTGGTATCAATCGCTATGGTGGGTACACCCAATTCAACACGCTATGCCTATACAGATACAAATGGATATGTAAATGGGTTTGTTCCGGCCAATGCACAACTGCAACTTACAATACCAACTGCATGCCAAGGCAATTTAAATGTGCAAAATTTTCAAACTACTAATGCAAATGTGCAATTAGGAACATTAGTAGTTAATACCAATCAACTATCAGTAACAGTAGCGGGCAATGTGGTTGATTGCAATAATGCGGTGGTTTCGGATGGTTATGTGTATTTGAATTTAGGCAATGTAGGTTATATCGAAGAACTAAATGCCCAAGGAGGATATGTATTTACCGGCTTGACTTGTGCACCAACAGCAGCATCAGTTACGGCCATAGATCGCACCACTTCGCAACAAAGCCAGGCACTTAGTTTTAACCTGCAACCGGGCAATAACCCCATCAATAATTTAGTGGCTTGTAATCAGGTAGTTACCGAACAAATCAGTTATGTATTGGATGGCAACACAACGGTTTTAAATGTGCCGCAACATCTGTTTTCAGGTCTATTTGATTTTGCAGGTAATACCACCGAAATCAGTGCCATTGATTTCTTAAACGGCAATGTAAATGTATTTAAGGTGATGATGGATGGCGCAGATATCATCGGCAATCACCCTATTACCAATGGGGCTTTAAAATTGGGCGCAACCAATTATGTATTTGTAGGTGCCACAAATATTTCGGTATCAACTTATAGTTCCACCGTAGGTGGATATATTAAAGGAAGCTTTAGCGGTACTATTAAAAATTTAACGAATAATTCCACGCATACATTTAGCTGTACGTTTAATGTTAAGCGTGATTCGTAGGTTAAAAGGACAAAAATAAATTGTAAAAAGCATCATTATAGCGTAGAAAAACCAAAACCATATTGACTGAACGGGAATTAATAGAAGGATGTGTTAAGCAACGCAGTGATTGCCAGAAAATCATATACGATCGATTTTCAGGCAAAATGATGTCGCTTTGCCTTCGCTATACCAATCAGCAACAAACAGCAGAGGATGTTTTTCAAGAAGGTTTTGTACGGGCTTTTGATTGTATGCATCAATTTAAGTTTGAAGGCAGTTTTGAAGGATGGTTAAGGCGTGTTTTTGCAAGTGTGGCCGCTCGACATTTGCGTAAAAAGAAAATTCAATTTGATGAATTGAATGAAGCCAAGCATTTTCATCAACATGCGGTAGAACCGGCTATTGTGTCAAAGCTTTCGGAAGAAGAAATTCATCGATTGATTCGAATGCTTCCGGATGGTTATAGAATGGTATTTAATTTAAATGTAATTGAAGGATATAGTCATGATGAAATAGCCGGCATTCTAGGCATACAACCTGCAACTTCTAGGGTGCAATTGCTCAAGGCCCGGCGCTATTTACAAGATTTAATCGCTAAAAAACAAAATGTATACTCCGCATGAGTTCATTTGACGATATTATACAACAAAAAGTTGCCGAACATACGGCTCCGGTTCCGGATGGAGCTTGGGAGAAAATTGCCGGCAAGAAAAAGAAGCGACGTTCGTTTTTTTGGCTGTGGATACTGCTCTCTTTGGGTTTAATAGGTGGCGGCTATTGGTTTATAAACACTGATACGCAATCCAATAAATTATCTAGTGTGGCCGATGATGTTCAATCGGCATCAACAAAACCCGGCAAGTTTGAGCCAACAAGCGCACCTGCCCAAACTAATGAAGTTTTGAAAGTTGAAATAGCAAAGTCATTAAATCAAAATACAATTCAATCTAACAAAATAGGCATTAAGCAATCTCCGATGAATGATGCCCTAAATACCCAAGGCAGCCAACTACAAAGAGGTTTTGAAAATGATAAATCAATTGCTTGGCGATCTAATAAAAAGCAGCAGAAACAAGTAAAGGGAAAAATTCATACTCGTCAAAATGTAGTTGTAGATGATTTTGAGAATGCAGTACAACAGCAGATGGGTATGCAATCAACCAGCAAAACAAATACAACTGTGGTTGCCAATGATGAAGTTATTTTGGCAAACAATACCAAAGAAACTCAAACGGTAGTTTTAAAAGATTCATCGAACAAACAGGTAAAATTAAACCACAATGAATTAGTTCAACCTGCACCGCTTGTTACAAAAGCAATTAAGAAAGAAGCAAACAATAAGCCAAGCAGTAAGTGGTCGTTTGCATTTGGCGCGGCTCCCGTTTTGATTTTTGAGAAAGATGTTGCGAATACCATTTTAACGCGCTCGGTACGACAAGGGAATTTTCAAACTAATTTGATTTCAACAAATGTGCTACGCAGTTATGATCCGGCTTTTGCATTTGATTTTTTAGTCCAACGAAATTTCACTAAAAAATTACAATTGGCTGCCGGCTTGCAGTATGCGCAAATAAAGGAACATTTGATGGTAACAGGTAATGAAACGGTAGTTCAAACCATTCAAATAAACCGATTAGACGGTAGTAGTGGGAGTGGAGTATTGGTGCAGGATTCGGTACAAACCATTAGCAATGGGGTAAGAAAAATAGCAGCCATAAACAGCTATCAATTGTTGATCATACCGGTTACCATCAATTTGCAGATTTGGCAGTATCGTAAACTGCAAATTGAATTGAACGGAGGGTTCGTCTTTCATGTTAATGGCAAGTATCAAAGCGCTATTCAGCCTGCATTAAACAGTAATTTTAGTCCATCCTCCACCGTAGGTGTAGATGGCTTAATTGGTTTGCGCTTATCGCGGATGATGAATCAAAATTGGAGTTGGTTTGTTGCCCCAAGTTTACAAGCAAACCTACAATCACCCAAAATTTCGGGATTATTACAACCATATCCATTAAATTTAGCCATGCTTAAATTTGGTTGGATGTACAGAATAAACAACAAATAAGCACCTTACAAAATAGATCAAATGAAAAGTATTTTATCCATCCTTCTGGTAATTTGCAGCCTTTTTGCAACCGCGCAAATTGTACAAATTCCTGACAGTAATTTCAAGTATTACTTGTTGCGTCACAGCAACCCGGTGATTGATATTAACCATGATAATGAAATTCAAACATCAGAAGCTTGGCGCGCCACGCAACTAACCATTTTTGGTAATGTAGGATCTGCTCGCCCCATTTATGATATCCAAGGTTTGGAGGCATTTGTGTATGTGCAAACGCTCAATTTAGAAATTGCAAATGATACGTTGGTACTTCCAACGCTACCTAGGTTAACTTCCTTTAGAGGGGGTGGTTCGGTGGTTACACATTTTGATGCTAGCGCATCTGCGGCCATCGAACAACTAACCTTGAGTGCCCGACTTTCAAACTTAGACTTACGTGCCTTACCAAAATTGCGCGGATTGTCTTGTCCGGCTAATATTTTAGAAACCATTCAATTTGGGAATGCTGATAGTTTACGTACCATTAATTGTGGTAACAATAGCTTTACATCTTTAGATCTAAGGGCATGCAGAAATCTAACCACCTTAGATGTGATGAACTGCTATTATCTAACTGATTTAAATTTAAGCGGCTTATCAAAAATGAATTTATTATACATAACCGGTTTGATGAGCTTACGTAGTTTGGATTTAACAGGATGCGCTGCTTTACAACAAATAAGCACGGGGGTGCAGGCTCCGGTTTTGGAAGAAATAAAAATGACGGGATGTACCGCACTCAATAATTTTTATTTAGCAGATTCAAAAGTACAATCACTTGATTTTAGCAGCTCGCCTAATTTAAAATACTTACAGGCAAGCTCACAATATTTGAATCATTTGAATTTAAAAAATGGGAGTGCCCTCATATTTTTTGATATCCGCTGTCGTGATTCGGTAAATGTTTGTGTGGATGAATTTGAAGCCGATACACTTACCCAATATTTTGCAAGAAGCCATGCGTTTACCAATATCAGTCCTTATTGTAGTATTTACTCCGGCGGAAATTATAACACCATTAAGGGGTTTGTTCGTGTAGATGTAAATACCAATGGATGTGATACCTTGGATCGAGGCGTAAGACAAGTACCGGTAAGATTTACTGATGGCAATGCGGTTTCAACCGTTCGTTATTCGGCAAATAATGGAGAATTTGTAAACTATGTTTATGCGGGT
>JBJOQA010000277.1:0-15860 GCA_046050225.1 Bacteroidota bacterium
TATTTTGGCATCGGGTATATTTTTTGTTTCAAATCTCCAATCCAACCGAAAATGCCGACACGGCTTATTTTTTCCCGGCTGCAGCAATCAAAAGGATGTCGATTTATCAATTAGATGGAAATGAAATCGTTCCCTACCCAACCCAAGATTGGCTACAAGGATATGAACCCATTACCCTTGCACCCCATGAAACCAAGGCGCTGTTAGTTTCAATAAAATATTATCGAACCTCCATTAAAAAATTGAAGCCGCAATTAATAACTCGGCAATATTTTCCGGATTATCGTAAACTACAGCAATCGCGTGATGAATCAATATATGTTAGCGGTTATGTAATTAGTGGCATTTTACTGCTCATGATTTTCTTTTCGCTTGGTAGTTATTTTCTCAACAAAAAGGCCGAATTTCTTTATTACAGTTTTTATGCGGGCCTTATTTTTATTCTGGTTTTTATCAGTAATTACACCGATCTAAAATTTGGTACGGCTTCCACAATTTTTAACGGCGGACTAGATTTAGTTTGTCTTACCACCGGCCATATTTTTTATATCGCATTTACACGAAAATTCTTATCCACCCAAGAAACCTACCCCACCCTTAATCGTATTTTCATTTTTGCCGAACGCGTTTTATTGGTAGAGCTCATCACTTATATCAGCCTGCATATTTTCACCGACAATGAGGACATCTGCTATGCCATGGAGAATTTTATCAAGGCGGGTTTCATGGTGTTGGGACTTGTTTATGTGATTGCAGCGATGCTTAAAAAAGATAAGCTGTTAAACTACTTGGCAGCCGGCAATCTTGCATTATTTATCTTTTCTAGCCTTTCCTATTTTTTCATTTTGCATCGTGCCAAAGAGATTAGTTTATTAACGGCGCCAATTTTTTATTATGAAACCGGTATCGTTTTAGAACTAATCTTCTTCTTACTTGGTTTAGCATTTAAAACAAGAATCGACTTAATTGCCAGAACAAAAGAACAAGAAGCTTTACTATTGGAAGCAGAACGTAGTGAAATTGAAAAGCAATTTGCAATCCTGAATGCGCAACAACAAGAAAGAACAAGAATTAGTGAAGATATTCATGACGAATTAGGAGCCGGCGTAACCGCAATAAGATTGTATAGCGAATTATTAAAATCAAAACTTGCCGAAAACACACCAAATGAATTACTAAAAATTTCAAGCTCTGCAGATGAATTGCTGAATAATTTAAATGCCATTATTTGGACAATGAGTAGCGCAAATGATTCGCTCGACAATATGGTTGCTTACATTAGAAGTTATATTCAAGAGTATTTTGAAAATACCGGCATTCTTTGCAAAATCTCGATAGATACCGTTTTACCAGCTATCCCCGTTTCCGGCGAAGCGAGAAGGAATATTTATATGGTTATCAAAGAAACAACCAGCAATATTTTAAAACATTCAAAAGCCACAGAAGTAACGGTAACTTTAAAAAGAGAGGCAAAAGATTTGGTATTGGAAATTCATGACAATGGTATTGGCATCGACTTCAATAATATTCGTCAATTTGGTAATGGCTTAAAGAATATGAAGAAAAGAATGGATACAATAAATGTAACCTTTACCATTGAAAATAAAAACGGCACCCTTATTACCTTACGCCATCAATTAAACAATTAGCTTTTTTTATTTAGGCCCCAAGCAAGGGCAAGCCAACCCAAAATAAATGAAACGCCACCCAAAGGTGTAATGGCTCCAACCCAATAATATTGGGTTAATTGTTGTGATTTAAGGAAGCACAATAAATAGAGCGACCCGCTAAAAAGAGAAATTCCAACAACAAATAACCACCCTGCTATGACCCATACTTTTATAGCATTCGATTTTAACAACAGCCCGGTAAAAAGTAGGGCGAAAACATGATAAAATTGGTATTTAACCGCTGTTTCATAAACTTGTAAAATATCTTCTGAAAAAACGGTTTTTAACTTATGAGCGCCAAAAGCACCTAATGCCACTGCTAATCCGCCCAAAACAAATGCAGTAGTTAAAAATTTTTTATACATGAAAATGGATTAATAAGTCAAAATTTTTTCCGCGAAGGTATCTGTAGTTAAATCTACCGAAGGCAAAATAATATTGGCTTGTTGATAAAAAGCTTCGCGCTCTTTTAATTTTTTCTCAATAAAAAAAAGTAATTCAGCGGGATTCACTTTATTGATTAATGGGCGTTGCTGTTGCTGCTGCCCTTTTAATAAACGTCTTAATATTTCTTCCGGGGTTGCGGTTAAATAAACGGTTATACCGTTTTCATTCATCCATTGCATATTATCTGCAAAGCAGGGAGTACCGCCTCCGCATGAAATAATGGTATTAGAAAGCTGCCCCAAATTACGCAAGGTTTTTGCTTCTACCGTTCTAAAATAATCTTCGCCTTTTGCTTCAAATAAATCTGTAACCGATTTCAATTCAACAGATTCAATTTCCTCATCGAGGTCGATAAATCCTAACTTATAGGTGGCAGCCCATATTTTGCCCCAATGCGTTTTGCCGCTGCCCATAAAGCCATTTAAAAAAAACAGCATAAATAATAAAATTGGTTACAGATAACGAATTCTAAGGCAAGGTACAAAAAAGAGGAGGATAAGTCAATATCCTCCTCAAAATCAGTTTAAATTTTAAACAATTATAAAAAAATTAATTCTTCTTCTTAAAATCACCTCTTTTCCATGCTTGAATGAATTCGGCCCAAGCCAACGGATTTAAAATATTCATTGGTGCTAACTGACCATTATAATAACTTTTGGCTGCCTGATTGCGCATGAAATTATTATTCGCCTCTTTACCATCTCGCGGTAATGTGGCCATCATAAAGCGACGAGTATTTTCGGAGTTGTTCTTTCGCGCCACTTCTAATTGATCATCTGGAAATTGCGTATTTACAAAATCGCGTTCAAACTGCTCGCGCGTAGGCCTCGACTTAATAATGGTAGCTGCCAAATAAACCGTATCGGTAACCATCAACTGAATAACACTGTATTGATTGCCTTCTATATTTTTTGGAACCCGAACCGATTTTGGTTTAAAACCTACACTCGTGAATTCAATCAAATCACCTTTTAAAACAACAATACTAAAAACCCCTTGATTGTTGGTAATGGTACCCCGGTTTTGCCCTTTTACCACCACACTTACTGCAGGTAAAGCCTGTAAACTGTCGGCCGTCATTACAACACCGTACAACTGCACCACCGAATCTTTGATTTCCTCAAACTGTGCCTTTACAGAAATCGTTGAGCCACAACACAGTATCAATAAAATGAAATAAATTTTCTTCATTGTTTTGAATTTCAATCAGGCAACGTATGTATTTCGAAACCTAATTTTAAGATTTATACCAGTTTTAGGATGTTCAAAGTTAATAAATCTAACTCGCGTAATTAATTATTCTCCCAATCTGTGAATTATTCAACAAAGTAAACGGCTGAGTGTTTAATTTTGACACTAGATTTTAAATTTAACAAACAATTGGAATAGCATGACAGAACAAGATATACTAAAAGCGCTGAGTAATGTGCAAGAGCCAGATTTAGGTAAGGACTTGGTAACCCTCAACATGGTTAAGGATATTGCCATAGAAGGCAACAACGTATCCTTTACCGTGGTTTTAACCACACCGGCATGTCCGATGAAAGACATGATTATGAATGCCTGTATCAATGCGGTAAAATTATTGGTTAACAAAGAGGCACAGGTTACGGTTAATTTCACGAGCAATACGAACAGTAATCGCACCGACGGCAAATTACTTTTAGCAGGTGTTAAAAATATTATCACTGTAGTTTCAGGAAAAGGCGGTGTAGGAAAAAGCACCGTGAGTGCCAATTTAGCTTTGGCATTAGCACAAGGAGGTGCACAGGTTGGCTTGATGGATGCCGATATATACGGCCCTAGCCAACATATTATGTTTGGCCTTAGAGGTGAGCGTCCGCAAATGTTCGACGACGGAAGTGGAAAAGGTAAGATTCTGCAAATGGAAAAATTTGGCATTAAAATGATGAGCATTGGTTTGTTGGTAGATGAAAAACAAGCGGTGGTTTGGCGTGGCCCAATGGTGAGCAGCGCCATCCGTCAATTTGTAACCGACGTTGAATGGGGCGATTTAGATTATTTAGTCATTGATATGCCACCGGGTACAGGCGATATTCACCTAACTATTTTACAACAAGTTCCGGTAACCGGCGTAATTGTGGTAACTACACCGCAATTTATCGCCATGGCAGATGCCAAAAAAGGGATTGCCATGTTTGGCCAAGCGCAATTAAAAGTTCCGGTAATTGGCTTGGTAGAAAATATGAGTTACTTCACACCGGCCGAGTTACCGGATAACAAGTACTTCATTTTCGGAAAAGACGGTGGTAAAAATTTAGCCGAAGAATTTGATATTCCTTTCCTCGGTCAAATACCTATCGTTCAAAGTATTCGTGAAGGCGGCGATATTGGCATACCGGTGATGGTAAGCGATGATGAAATTTCGAGAAAAGCATTTATGGAATTTGCAGGAAATGCCGTAAGAGGAATTGCTACCATGAATGTTAAAATGGCGGCCGCTGCTGCTAAAGTTTAAGCACAATAATCAACGAATACCGTTATAGCAAAAACGCATCCATTGGATGCGTTTTTCATTTATTTCTTAATAAAGAATTTACTCCCCATTGGTTGCTCCAAATAATGCCATAGCAGCAATCCCAATTTCAATGGCATCTTCATCAATATTAAAGGTAGGGGTATGCACGCCAATCGTAATTCCTTTTGCGATATTACCGGCACCCAATCTAAAAAAACAACCCGGTACTTTATGTGTGTAGTAGGCAAAATCTTCCGCCCCCATGCGCAACTCCGTTTCTTCTATTTTTGATTCCCCAAAAAACTGAACTGCTTTTGCTTTGGCAGCAGCAGTTAAGGTTTCGTCGTTCATTACAAAAGGATAACCTACATCAATTTTAAAATCAAGTTCGGCGCCTAAACCTTCTACTAGTGCTTTAGCTTGTTGCAGCATTAACGCATGTGCTTTAAAACGCCATGTTTCATCCATAGCCCTAAAAGTGCCCATCATTTTTACTTCCGAAGGAATTACATTGGTAGTATTTCCGCCTTTGATGGAAGTAATGGACAATACGGTTGGATTGAAAGGATTATTTTGACGACTCACCACTTGCTGCAACAATACCACTAATTGCGAAGCAATGTAAATGGTATCTGCTGTTAAATGAGGGGCAGCCGCATGACCGCCTTTAGCTCTGATGGTAATATATAATTCATCTGCACTTGCCATTACCATCCCGCCTCTAAAACTCAACTGACCCACTTGCAAACCACTATGTACATGCAACGCATAAATACTTTGTGGTGCAGGATTTTCCAAAACACCTTCTTGAATCATATAGCTGGCACCACCCGGATTTTTTTCTTCCCCCGGTTGAAAAATAAGTTTAACGGTTCCCTCCCATTCATCTTTGGTAGCCACCAAAATTTTAGCCGCTCCAATTAAACAGGAAGTATGTACATCGTGCCCGCAAGCATGCATGATGCCCGGTTTGGTGGATTTATAAGGAACATCATTTTCTTCTTGAATAGGCAATGCATCCATATCGGCTCGAAGTGCTACCACTCTTTTATGCGGATTTTTTCCCTCAATAATGCCAACTACTCCGGTTTGTGCCAATACCTTAAATGGGATATTTAATTCGGCTAGTTTAGATTGAACAAATTGCGATGTTTCAAACTCTTCGTAGCTTAATTCAGGATTGGCATGTAAATGATGCCTTATAGCAATGCAAGCAGGCGCAAATTCATGCGCAAGCTGTTTAATTTTTTCTTGTAAAGTTTGACTCATACAGTTTTGGTGCAATGAAAACAGCTATTGCGCAACAGCCGCTTCTTTATCTTTATTTTTTTCCGGCTTCAACTCCACCGTTTCGGCCACCACATAAATATTATTGGCAACCAATTTATATTTATCAATATCTTTTTTATATCGTTCGGCGTCGGCCTTTTCAATGAAGTTACCAAATTTCAATTTAATATAAGGCGGCTGAAAACTCATATAAACTTTTTGATCAGGAAATTTTTGCAATAATTGCGATCTTACTTGCATCGCCAATGGCCGATCATTGGTACTCAAAATTAATAAGCGATAGCCCTTTGTATTGCGCGGAGCTGAAGCAAGTATATCATTAAAAGCCGCCTCTTTTTTAACTAATTCAGCTAATCTTGTATCGCCAATTACGGTGATATTGCCATTTTGTGTTGTATCAAAAGTTGCTTTTTGTTGAGCAAATGATTTACCAAAACAAGTAACCAACAGCAATATAAAAATCCACTTTTTCATAATTAATTTTCTGATGTTAATGCCAAGGTTGCAATTTGCATGCCATCTGTGGTAGCCAACCAATTGGCACCTGCTCTTAAATAACCTTGTGCAACTGTTACTGATTTTAATCCCGCTGCAACTTCAATAGCAACCGAATCTGCTAGATGCGTACGCATCAGTTTAACGATTTCAACATCTGCAGGCCCTTCATGATCTGACCCGCTTTTTACTGCCGAAACACCTGCAATACCGTATAAATCGCAACAACGAATAATATCCTCCTGACTTAACATGGCCGCTTCAATATTTACGATCAATTGACATTGTTTGCTTTGGGCAATGGCGGCAATAGTGTTTAATTCATTGGCCAAATATTGCCAATCGTTATTTTGTAAAGCACAATTATTAATCATTAATTCAATTTGTTTGGCTCCATCTAAGATTGCCAAAATCAATTCGGCCACTTTAGCCTCAATGGCTGAATGACCATAAGGATAACCGATAACCGTTTGCACCGGAATCCCCGCAGGGGATAAAACCGCCACCGCCGATTTAACAAACATTGGTAATACCAATACCGCCTTCGGCTGATAAGGAATTACTTGCTGCAACCATTGGTTGGTATCTTCCAATTTGGCAAAAGGATTTAACTGTGCAAATACCAGTTGTTGTGTTGTAATCATCATCATAAATGACTGCAAAAGTATCGAATTATGAATATTTAAAGCTTAACCTAGTCCAACCTCACTATGTAAATCCGGAATTTCAACATCCGCAAATCCTTTTCTTTGTAATCTTTCTTGAAACGCTTGCTGCACTTCATATTCGCCATGCACTAAAAATAAACGTTGTACTTTTTTAGCATCTTGGCAAGCTAAAAATTGGCACAAATCGTCGTAATCGCCATGCGCACTCATACTACGAATACTGCCAATTTCGGCATTCACTTCGTGCTCAACACCATATATTTTCACCTCTTTACGACCGGCCATTAATTTACCGCCTAACGAATGAGGTTCACAGTAACCACTAAATAAAATTGTATTTCTGCTACTTTCGATATTATTACTGATATGATGTTTTACCCTTCCTGCATCGGCCATTCCGCTTGCGGAAATAATTACCATCGGACCGTTTTTAAGATTCAATAATTTTGATTCATCAACGGTTTTAATAAATTTCAATCCCTTAAATCCAAAAGGATCATTATCGGTTTCAAGAATTTTTCGAATAGTTTTATTAAAATAAGCCGGATAGCGTTTTACAATTTGAGTTGCTTCAACACTTAGAGGAGAGTCTACATAATAAGGCAAATCAGGCAATCTTCTTTCCAACTCTAATTGATTGAGCGCATATAGAATCTCTTGTGTTCTGCCTACGCTAAACGCCGGAATAATCAATTTACCTTTTTTATGCAAACAGGCTTTTTCTATCCAATGCAATAATTGATCAGGGGTAGTTTGGTGCGAATCATGCAAACTATTACCGTAAGTTGATTCCAATAAAATAAAATCTGCCTGCGAAAATTCTTCGGGCGACCTTAAAATCATATCGCGATACCTACCTACATCTCCGCTAAATGTTAAACGACGCGTGTTACCGTTTTCAGTTATTTTCAAATGCACCGCAGCACTGCCAATGATATGACCGGCATCCGTAAATTGTACAGAAACATTTTCATCAATCTTAAACCATTCGCCGTAAGGCACCGCCTCAAAATATTCAAGCGCCATCATGGCATCTTCGGTAGTATAAAGCGGCAATAAATAAGGTAATCCTTCAGCAACACGACGTTTATTTTCATATTTCACTTCACTCTCTTGAATACCGGCCGAATCATCCAATAAAACGGCAGCCAATTCTTTGGTAGCCGGCGTGCAAAATATCTTTCCGCGGAAGCCGTCTTTTACCAATTTTGGAATCAAACCGCTATGATCGATATGCGCATGCGATAATATCAAATAATCAACCGTTTCGGGCTCAAAACCCCAATAACGATTCATGCGATCGGTATCTTTTCCCATCCCCTGAAACAATCCACAATCCAGTAAATATTTTTTACCATTTACTAACGTGATTAAATGTTTTGAACCGGTTACAGTACGGGCGGCGCCGTGAAAGGCTATTTTCATGGTTGATAGATTGAGATAATTAAAAATAAAACTACGCTTTACTACCTTTTACTTTAAACGACCAAGTGATATGAAATATCGCTACCAAATTTCCTTGTTCATCTAATCCGGTAGACGTGGCTTTATAAGAATAGGATTCTCCGGTAGCTATCGCTTGCGCGATGAGGTCAGATAAGGCCTGCCCATCTTCGCAAGTAAAAAATGTACGCCCGGTTGCTTTTCGATGATAAGTTGCTTCCAAGCCCACTACCAACATCGAAATAGGTGGCTGTTTTTTAAACGTATGCATCATACTGAGCAAGCCGGTACTCATTTCGGCAGCCATGGCCAAACAAGCAAAATAGGTAGATTTAAACGGATTTTGACTAATCCAACGATAAGGAACCGAAACCACCGCCTTTTCAAGCGCAATAGATTCTAAGCGCACGCCACAGAAAAATGCACTCGGCAATTTCTGCAACATAAACAACCTAAACTTGATGGGATGCCCCACCAAGCGTATAAATTGATTGACACCGGTTGACATTCTTTAATTTTTAATTGCCATACATGGCAGGATTCAATGCACGCGGACTCCACATTTCTAAAAACTCCATCACTTTAGCTTTGTCGTAGCTCTTTTTTCCATCCTCTAAATAAGCACTATTTTGGGTATGTATCCGTTCGCCCTTTTCATTAAGGATGATAAATACCGGAAATCCAAAACGTTGCGGATAACCATATTTTGCAAATACCGGCTTATTCTCGTTTTCTTTACTCCAATTTAAATGATACCAAACAAAACTGCTGTTAATTAAGGAGTCAATTTGCGCATCGGCTTTACAAAAGCGTGCGAATTCAATACACCAACTACACCAATTACCCCCCCCTTGAATGAGCACATACTTATGTTCTGTTGCTGCTTTTTTTAAAGCCTGTTCAATGTCTGCATTTGCATCTGCTTCAGGATGATAAATTTTAGGTTTTTGTGCAAAGCCGGATACGCTGATTGCGAGCAATACTACCACCAACAAAAATTTCACTTGTTTCATTCTTCTAATTTACGTGTATTGATTACTGTTAAAATTATTGTTTATCGATTGCCACCACACAGCCTACCACATTATTTTCTTCTTGCGCATTGGCTTTAAAATAAATGGTACCCGCATCGGTGCTATTGTAAGATACGTTACGAATGGCAACTTTACTAATTGCATCGTTTAATTTTGCGGCGTAGTTGGTTTTTGAACTGGCATTGATGGCCGAATTAAGTTGTTGGTAATCTAAGGGCTCTTTACTTACAACAATACCCATATAATCCCTATCACCAATTTCATCGGCTCTGATAGATTCTTTTCGTGGAAATAAGCGTGTTCCAGTGATGCCACAATAAGGCGAGTGAATAGGTTTATAGGGGAATAATACTTGGCTAGTTCCGTTTTTATCAGGCGTAAATAAATAGATATAACATTGCCGCTCGTTTAAAATTTCCATTTTAAAGCGGGTACCTTTGGCTATTGGCGCAGTGGTTACAAATTGATTGCTGCCGTTTGTTTTGAGCGAGATGTATTGTTTGGTATCATTGTTAACCAATCCAATTTTACATTCCAAATCTACGGTAAGCGCTTTCCCTTTTTTGGGTAACGGATCAACCCCATAAGCTTCTCTTACAAATGCCTTAAAATCGGCGTAGCGCACATAGGCTATTCCGTCTTCGCCCCAATCGGCACCCCAACTATTCATAATTTCAAAAGCGCCACCTTCTACCCGATCATCATATCCAATGACGCACATCGCATGGCCCCCAAAGCCCATTTGTTGATAATCTTCTTCCGTTGGATGCCATACCCTTTTACCCGACATATCCTGCATAAACGTACCGCCCACCATCATACCAATTACAACCGGTGCATCTTTGGCTAAATGTTCTTTAATGGCACGAAAACTAATTTTACTAACGCCTTCATCTTCTGTTAAGCGATTGAAACCATGCATTTTATTTTGAGCCGCAAAATTCCACAACGCCGGTTCGGGCTGACGTGTACAATCATTTTCATCGTAGGGAAAATAGTTCATGGGTACGGAGCCCTTCTGCGTTAAAAACTGCATGGCATTGATGAGGTAAGAACCTTGGCAGCCATCTAACCCAATTTGATTATATAAAAAAGAGGGGCTGAATGCCAACATATCCGGCGGCACATTAGCGCTCACGCTTTCTATTATAGTTCGTGCACCATATGCGCTGCTCCAAGCAACACAAGAGCCCTGTTGCCCTTGATTTAAACGTTTAGGCGCAAACCTGCGTAATGAAACCATTTCGGGTAATGGATTTTTTTGATCATCCGGTTCTAGTCCTTCATATACACTAGCTTTTTTAAATTGCTCAGGACTTAACTTACCACCGGTTGCATATTGCGCCAACTGCTCAACTGCAGCCGATGAGCAACCGCCATTTCTAAATAACAAGAAACCGCCTGCCACTAATAATAATATTAGAATACCACCGCCCATTCCACCACCGCCTCTTCGATTACCACCGCCAAATAAAGAAAAGATCAATGGCAAAAAATTGAGCAAACTTCCACCGCCGCCACCGCCTGTGAAACCACGGCTGTTTCCGCCTCCTGCGTTTGAATTGTCTGTTTGTTCATTATAGTCTTGTTGATCTTGCGGATCATCTACCATTTCTAAAGCCATAGTTGTATTTTTTTGCAAATCAAACTTAAAATTCATTGTTGAAATTTCAACCAAATAGCAAAGTAAATTATCCACTATTTTAATTTGGATAAGGTGTTGTAAGGATGTGGAATATTAAAAATAGGTTGCACTTAGTGACTATCCTTTCCTATAATTTCAAATTCTCGCGAAACCGACATCCCGGTTTCATCTACTAATGTAATTACATGCTTGCCAAGTGAAGGATCTAATGCAAGTTGATGAAAGGTTTCGGTGGTACCTACAAACTGATCATCCAAACTCCAAAATATTTTTGCACCTGCTCTCCTATGCGCAGCGGTAAAAACAGTTTTACCTCGATCGCCGCTCAACTCTACGGGCACTAAAATTTTTGCGCCGATGGCGGGATAAATAATTTCCATGGCCTTAGATGTCACTTCTTGCATACATCCCGGCTTAAAGGGCGGAAGCGGTAAATAATCGGCATGACGTTGCTTATAATAATATTCCATTGCCGGCGTAAGTACCAGCCAACCTTTTTGAATCATGGAGCCCGGACTTTCACATGACTCTGTTACTTGATAGTTGCCGGTTGCATCCAAATTAATGCGTTTATGATAAGGACATAAAGGCGATAAATTTCCTTTTGCCGGCATCATTAAGGTATCCATATGTACACAATCCAAATTCGCCCGAAACCCTGTTTCTCTGCAAACCGGAATATATTTAAATTGGCCGATGGGCTTATCAAACCAAGAAACAGTAGGTAACAAGCGAAATATTTCAAATAAAATTGGGGCGGCAGTTTGTATTCCAATTAAGCCGGGCCTACCTTCCCCGTCGGTATTACCCACCCATACAGCTACAACTTGCTTACGCGTTACGCCAATGGCCCAACCATCTCTAAAGCCAAAACTGGTACCGGTTTTCCATGCTACCGATTGTGCAGAATTAAATTGTTGCCATAATCCTTCTTCTCCCGGCCGCATCACCTCCTTCATCGCTTGAAACGTAAAATACACGGCTGTTGGATCAAATGGGAAGTTATTCATGTCAACAACTTTGCTTTGACTTTCAATTTTATTTTTTCTATAAGTCGGAGCATGAACCAATGCGGCGTTATTTCCGCCCTTGGCGGGATATTGTAATACACGTGCCATGGTGGCATATGCACCGGCCATATCCCACATGGTAACTTCACAACCACCTAAAATCAAGCTCAAGCCGTAAGTATCTGCCGGTCGGTTTAAGGTGGTAATCCCTATCCTCTTTAAATTTTCATAAAATCTTGCATAACGATACTGTTGCAACAATTTTACGGCAGGTATATTTAAACTTCTGGCTAGGGCTAGAGAAGCATGCACGGCACCATCATAACCTCGATCAAAATTTTGCGGGGTATAGTTGCCCAATTGCATGGGGATATCCGGCACAAGGGCTTCGGGCAACAACATTCCATCGCTCAACATAGACGCATATAAAAAAGGCTTCAACGCACTTCCGGGGCTTCGTGGTGCTGCAATAACATCTACCTCACTTTCCGTTTCTAACATACCGGCATCTTTAATATTACCCACATAAGCAAGCGTATTGCCTGTTTCAACATCTAACACCAATGCACAGGCATTATTGATTCCATTACCTTTCATTACGGATTGATGTTGCTGCAAAATAGCTGCTACTTGCTTTTGCAGATTACCATCAATGGTAGTTTGTAAACGCGTATCGCCACCCGTTTTTTGTTGATCTTTTTTAAATCGTTGAAACAAATGAATAGCATCTTGCGGAAGCGATTTGGGTGCACCGGGCAAGGGTTCTAATCGAGCAAGGGCTACATCTGCTGCTGTTACTTTTTTATCTGCTAATAATTTATCCAACAGGCGATTTCGCTTGTTCATTAATACTGTTCGATTTTTTCCGGGATGCACCAAGGCAGGCGCATTGGGCAATACGGCTAAAGCAGCCATTTCACCCCAACTCAACTGTTTGGCCGGCCTACCATAATAGCGCCAAGCAGCTGCTTCCAAGCCAACCACATTGCTTCCAAATGGCGCATTAGCCGCATACAAGGCTAATATTTCTTTTTTGGAATAGGTACATTCTAATCGAACTGCCATCAAGGTTTCGCGTAATTTATTCCACCAATTACGCTTTTTGTTATTGAGCGACAAACGCATTACTTGCATGGTAATGGTACTACCGCCTTGCGAACGTCCGCCCTTCTTTACATTTCGTAAAATAGCGCGTCCCATTGCAATGGGATCAAAACCGGGATGATAAAAAAAACGTCGATCTTCAAATGAAGTAATACAATCTACAAATTTTTCAGGTACATCGGCTTCCGCCGGAAATCGCCACTGACCATCCGCAGCAATGGTTGCATTCAATAAATTACCATCCCGATCTTCAATTAAAAAACTGGTAGGTTGATTAAACAAATGTTTGGGCAAAGAAAAAACAAACCAAGTTAAAAACAACAGTAATGCACACACGAATACCTTCTTGCGAATGCTCCAAGCTTTACAGTGTTGAATAATTTTCTTAAGCATGTTTTAACGCCTCACTCCTGCTATTTTACTTAACTACTTCCACCCATTTTCCGCCAATACCGGCACTGATGGTACGATCGTACATGGCTTCTGTAACGGTAGCCGGTAAATAAAACTTACCCAAATAAGCTGCATTTAACTGCACATAA
Organism: Bacteroidota bacterium; assembly: GCA_046050225.1. GTDB lineage: Bacteria > Bacteroidota > Bacteroidia > Chitinophagales > Chitinophagaceae > Ferruginibacter. Next base: position 13,828 of record JBJOQA010000277.1, read on the forward strand.
TAGGTTAGTGTTTCATTTTGCTGAATATTGAAATAAGTGTAAACCCGATCATCGCGAATATCTTGATAGGTAGCAGGCGAAGATTGATAGGCACCTTCACCGCCTACCATTCTGGCATTTAATATTTCCCAACCGCTTGGGAACATTTGTGATAAAGACATTTGCGAATAAGCCCCGCGTTTACCTGTATTTTTAATCACAACTTTGGCAATAAAATCACTGCCCTGGGTGATTTTAGAAATATCCATTGGTTTACCATCGGCCGACAAATAGCTTACATTCATGGCCAACAATGCCGGATTATTTGGCACATTGATACTATCTCCGGTAAAGGGTTGTCCTTGTGTGATCAAGCGTAAGTACAGGGTATTAGCGCCATTATTATTCACTTGAATATTACTCACACCCGCCTTTAAACTAATAGGAATTTGACGAATATAAGTGGCCGCATTTATGTCTACCACCTTGGCACCGACGGTAACTTTTGCATTAATTTTTTCGCCTGAAGGATTTTTGCCGCAATAACGTGCAATTGCCAAAATTGAATAAGCCGTAGTTTGTGTACTGTACCAATTTTCGCGTAAGAGTTTAGCTGCAATATCATAAACCAAACCTGAAGCCGTTGTTCGTTTATTTAACAACGTTAGGGTTTCCAATACCATCGCTTCATCGCGTAATGCAGAGCCATAGGTATAACCGGCATTGGTTCGCTCAGGGAAGGTGGTTGCCAAACCGCTAATCAATTGCAAAGCGGTTTCTTCCTGTCCGGCCAATTTATAAGCAGCCGCCAATCGCCATTTAGCTTCAACCGACAAATATCTAAACTCTTTCAATCGATTCATCGCGCCTAATTCAGGCGATTTTGCCAATGCCAACGTATATAGTCGATAGGCTTGATTTAAATCTGCTCCGTAAAAATTAGAACTATTTACCACCCAACTATTCGCACGATTACGTTGATATTGTTTCCATTGCTGTAACATATAATCATTTACCGCATACCCGCTATTGCTAGCCTCAATTAAAAAATGTCCCGCATAATTTGAGCCCCATTCATCGCTTTGCCCCATACCCGGCCAATAACTAAATCCGCCATCGGCTTTTTGAAAATTTTGAAGACGATCAATTCCTGCACGTACATTTTTCTCAATAGTTGCGATCCTAAATTCATCTAGATCGGTTAATTGACGTAATAATAATTGCGGAAAAACTGCAGAAGTAGTTTGTTCCACACATCCATGCGGATAGGTTATCAAGTAATCCAATCTTTTTTGCAAATTCATCGAAGGCACACTCGAAATTTCAAGCATTGCCGAGCTTTGAGCCGGTATACCTAAAGGCTGGGCAGTTGTTTTCCACATACCGCCTGCGTTCACAACCATTTCGGCAACTTGTGTTATCGGCGGATTCGGATTTCGAATATCTAATTCAACATCATAACTCGCTTTTTCGGCTCCTCCGGTAGCGGTTAATTTGAGCTTTCCAATACCAACCGATTGTTTTACTTGAATATCAAAATAGGCTAACTCTTCTCCGGTTTGTGTAAAATTTACCTGCTGGGTGGCTGCCCCTACAATTTGGAAATAATTATTCGGTTGCAGGGTTACCTGTACTGCTTTAATTGCAGGATCCATTGCAAATACCGTAACCGGCAATTTAATCGTTTCTCCGGGGCTTAACACTCTTGGAACCGTAGCCAATAGCATCAAAGGCTTTTTAACCGCCACATTTTTCTCGGTAAATCCATAACTACCATCATGCGCAGCAACTACCATTGCACGCACAGAACCTACATACGAAGGCAGGGTAAACTGATGACGTTGGGTTTGTCCCTTTTTCAAATAAAATGGCCCTAAATATTTCACTACCGGCTTAAAACGATTGGCTGTTTTTTGTTTCACCAAACCGCCATCGGCATCACCGCCAATGGTCAAGATTCGATCCATACCTCCGGCCCAAGCACCGATAACATAATCATATAAATCAAAACTCTTAACCCCCAAAGCCTCTCTTGCATAAAATGCGCGATGCGG
>JBJOQA010000278.1:0-3274 GCA_046050225.1 Bacteroidota bacterium
TCTTCTGAAGTTAAAACACTCTCATTATTTTCGGCTTTATCAATCAGGTTATCAGCAATATCTGCATCTACGCGGGTAAACTGTACATTCTCCCATTTCATTTCCATCGAATTGATGAAAGCCGCATCCACCAAGGTTTCCATCTTTACCACCACAAATCCTTTTGCGGCAGCGGCCTGAATATATGCATCTTGTTGCACCGGATTCGTTGTGTACAAAATCACATTCTTACCTTCCTTATTCTTTTGTAAGGTTTCGGTAGCTATGCGATATTCTTCCAAAGTAAAGAATTGGGCGGTAGCTTCCTCTCCTTCGGCAGCAGCAGATTTTACCGCATTTTCCATCACTAAAAATTTATTCGCTTTCTCCAAAAACTTGTCGTCGGTCATCATACCATACTTCACAAACAAACCTAAACTTTCCCATTTTTCTTGAAAGGCGGCACGATCAGATTTGAAGATCTCTTCTAATTTATCGGCTACTTTTTTGGTAATATGCGAGTTGATTTTTTTAACATTTGGATCGCCTTGCAAATAGCTACGACTCACGTTTAACGGGATATCCGGACTATCAATTACCCCTTGTAATAACATTAAAAATTCAGGAACAATATCTTTAACTTCATCCGTTACAAATACTTGGTTGCAATACAATTGAATTTTATCCTTTTGTATTTCGTAAGATTGTTTGATTTTAGGGAAGTATAAAATACCGGTTAAGTTAAAAGGATAATCTACATTTAAATGAATCCAAAATAAAGGGGCTTCATTAAATGGATATAATTCTTTATAAAAGTTTTGATAATCTTCAGTAGTTAATTCGGATGGCTTTTTCGTCCATGCCGGATTGGTGTTATTGATTTGTTTGTCTTCAAAGAAGATAGGCACTGGCAAGAAACGACAGAATTTTTCCAACACAGTTTTAACGCGGAAATTTTCTAAAAATTCGCGACTTTCTTCGTTCAGATGCAACACGATATCGGTTCCTCTTTCGGCCTTTTCTACGGTAGTTAATGAAAACTCGGGACTACCATCGCACTCCCATTTAACGCCGGTTGCACCTTCTTTAAAAGAGCGGGTAATTACTTCTACCTTATCACTCACCATGAAGGAAGAGTAAAAACCTAAACCAAAATGCCCGATAATATTATTTTCGTTCTGGCCCTTATACTTTTCTAAAAATTCTTCAGCCCCACTAAAAGCCACTTGATTCAAGTATTTATCTACCTCTTCTTCGGTCATCCCAATACCTTTATCAGAGATGGTAAGGGTTTTATTTTCTGCATCAATTAGAATACGAATACCCAAATCGCCCAACTCCCCTTTTGCTTCTCCTAATGAAGAAAGTGTTTTTAATTTTTGCGTGGCATCTACTGCGTTACTAATTAACTCGCGTAAAAAAATGTCGTGTTCACTGTATAAGAACTTCTTAATAATAGGAAAGATATTTTCCGTTTGAACCCTGATATTACCTTTTTGCATAGTGAATGATTTTTCAAAGGGTTGGCAAATTCAATGCCATGGGGCAAGTTGCTGCCAACCTGACAAGAAAAGCGAAATTTTGCATAAAAAACTTCAAATCCTGACATAAAAAAAGAGGTGCCGTTTTCGCAGCACCTCTTTTGATATCTTATTAAAAGAATGTTTATAAACCGGATACTTTTACATTATCCAACTGCCAAGTAGTTGTTTTGTCAGAACCCGAACCGGATGGATCGGCTCCTTCATATTTGAAAGCCACATAAATGGTTCCGCTATAACTATTCAAATTGATGTTACCTGAGTTGGTAAAATCGGTTGGATAGCCGGAAGAAAGGCCAGGAGAAAGTGTAGCTTGAGAAGTTAAATCCGTCCAAGTTACACCGGCAGCCCATGGATTACCGGTACCGGTATAGTTAGTAGAAACAAGCACTTTTAAGGTTGCACCATTTGCAAAACCGGCTTTACTATCAAAGCTCAACGTTTTGGTAGCATAAGAACCTAAGTTTACTCCTGTGGTAACTAACCAAGAAGTAACAGATGCTTGTGCACTACCAAAAGCAGTGATTTGTGCATATTTATTTGTTGGAGTACCAAACTGACGCGCAAAATATTTTTGTGTGCCCAATTCGGTAGCATTTTGCCATCCGGTAATATTAATAGCGTTAAATGGTGATGCAGCCGGAACTACTTGACTTTCAAAAGTTTCGTTCAATAAATTACCGGTTCCGGTACCACCGCCTGTTCCACCGCCACCGCCGGTACCGCAACGTGGGCTCCAAAGCGGTACATCTGTGGTATCGCGAATAGTTAACTGTTTAGTTGTTCCAAAAACAGTATAAATAGCGGTAATATTACCACTACCATTAGGAACACCATAACCCGCAAAATTTGAGTAACCGCTATTACGTAAAGTAATGGTGCTACCCGAACAAGTGCTCATGGTAAAGTTTACTGTGCCGGGAGGATTTTGATTAGGCAAAGCATAAGTTTTTGCAGTATCAGCCACAGCAAATTGTACATTTTGAATTTGAATTAATCTGTTTTGCAAAGAATCTTGCATATTAGTAGTTAATTCAGCAATCGTAACCACTTTAGGTACCACAACATTATTGTAAGAACCTCTAATAATATAACGATTAAACAAAGCAGATGGGATAGCAGCTAATTGCGGCGTAGTGCCCGATGCGTCAATACCACCACCTATTTGTATCAAACGGTTATAATCACCTAGGTAAAGATCTTTACACTTAATAAAAACTTCACGTCCAATAGGGTAATTATTAAACAAATTGGTACCGTCTAATAACACCGCAATCGCAGCGGTAGCATCTTGAATAACAATGGTTTTATAGTAGTTTCCGCTTTTATCATCAGCAGTAACAATACCGCGAATGACTAAATCGTCGGAAATTTTTGTAATGTCGCCGGAAGCTAACAATAAAGCTTTTACTTGTTTAATCGTTGCATTTGCGGTAACGGTAGGTGCAACATAAACCGGTGGTTCATCAAATTTCTTTTTACAAGAAGTTCCGATGATTGCAATGCCCAGTGTAAGTAACAACACCGAAATTGAATTTTTAAGGAAGGTATGCATCGTATGTATTTTTAAAAGTATTTGTATTGGTTGATTAAAATTAAAAACGTAAACCTACACTAGCGAAGAAAGTACGTCCGAATGAATAAAACATTCTAGGTGGAAATTTATTGATATTCTTATCCTGTGTATCAAAACGTAATTGTTCAAAAGCCGAACTAATTAGTTCTTTGTTATCTAACAGGTTGTTGATCCCAAC